>CAUVLK010000061.1:0-9714 GCA_963552635.1 uncultured Lautropia sp.
GTAGGTGAGGGTCGGACCGCCTGATCCCTCAATGCGGGACTGTCGGGGCTTTTTGGTATGATGCCCTCGGTGCCACGCTGTTGTGGCCCTTTCAATCAGTCCTCTCATCCTTGTTCTTCCCATTGCCGGGGAAGGAAACAGATCATGGTCAAGAAGTTGAGCGTGGCCCTGTTGGGCATCGCCTTCGTGCTGGCTGGCTGCAACACCGTGGCCGGCGTGGGCAAGGACATCAAGGCCGGTGGCGAAAAGCTGGAAAGGAAGGCCGAGGGCGTGAAGAGCGGTTCCTGAGCCTTGAGCCAGAAACCTTCCCACAGAGATCGAGATTCAAGGAGATAAGAACATGATCAAGAAACTGAGCGCTGCCCTGGTGGGTGCCACCTTTGTGCTGGCTGGCTGCAACACCATGTCCGGCATGGGTCAGGACATCAAGGCTGGTGGCGAGAAGCTGGAGAAGAAAGCCGAGGACGTGAAGCACGGCTCGTCGGAAAATGCTACCAAGCACGAGCATGGCGCGATGCATCATGAGCATGGTGCGATGGAGCACCAGCATGGCATGATGAATCACGAACATGGTTCGACGGAGGGGGCGTCCATGAATGGCACGACGCCTGCCCAGCCCACCGAGACCATGACCAAGGAAGGTTCCTCGTCGGACAGCTCGATGTGGGACAAGACCAAGGAAAAAGCCTCGGAAATCAAGGACTCCGTCAAGGACAAGTTCAGCAAGTGAGCACCTGAGACCTGAGCTGCCGCGCTCTGTCCGGCTTGATTGGACAGATGGGACGCAGGCCCAGGTTGCAGGATGATCGTGCCTGCCAGACCTCTGGTGTCAGGCCGAACCGTCCGACAAGGCCGCCACACTCCGGTGTGCGCGGCCTTTTTGCTGTCCAGACCGGGAGCACGCCTGAATGGTTCCGCCGGGAAGGTGAAAGCGGCCGCCGAGCCTGGAATGCGCCGCGTGGTGACGCTGTATACCGTTTCGTCTTGTTGCACGTTGTAGTATCTGTAGCTGCAGATTGAGGGTTTCGGCATGGAATCTTCATATTTCATGCCTTCATCCGCCAGACTGGCATTCAACATCGACGAGGCAACATCGTGGTTCCGGAAAGAAAAACAGCAAGACCGGATGGATCGACATGGGGCATGGCACTGTTGGCCCTGACGCTGGCAGGCTGTGGCGGAGGAGGGGGGCCTGATCCCTTTCCCTCGCACTTCAATACCGAAGTCGTCTGGCAGGCCGACATCCCGGCTGCCGGGCAATCGACCTGCTTCGATTTCGATGCGGGCTCCGAGGTGCCCACCTGCCTTGGCAATGCCTGGGACCTGAAGATCACCGGGCGGCAGGACGACGCCCCCATGCTGTTCACCAACAGCGGCTCCAGCGGCACTGGTCAGGGCGGTGTCTATGTCCGGCGGGCTGCCAACGGCACCATCCAGCAGGTCCTGATGAAATGGTTCCATCTGGAACAGTGGAAGGATGGGGCCACGAATCCGGCCAACCGCGAGCCCCTGCCGGCCGATGCCTATGTGGCCGACGCCAACGGCTCGCTGCTGAACGTGCCCGCCACCCTGCGGGGGCTGGATGAAGACCACGGCTGGTTCATCAAGTACACCGATGCAAGTCGTGCCCAGTCCGCCGGCTTCGCGCCGTTGGCTGGTGTGCTGGGGGCAGACCCTGAACGTGGCGCCCTGATACGCGGCGGCGAAGGCAACAACTACGCCCGCATGCGTCTGAAGCGTGTGTCCTATCAGGATCCGAAGAACGTGAACTCGGCGCAGCGCTGGACCATCCAGTTCTACGCACAGCTGCCAGGCAGGTAGACGGTGCTGTCCGTGGCCGGCACCCTCTGCGGGGCGGGAACGCACGTGCCGGCCCGTCGTGTAACGGGCAGAGTCCGGATTGAACCCTTGGCAGGTACGGATACCATCGTATCCTGCCGGGGGCAGTCATCGCATCGATGACGGTCCCGTGGCCTTCCGGACCATGCCCCCATGAAAGACGACCGATTCCTTGCTCTAGTCCGCCCGGGCCTTTGCTGGCACAACGCACCGAGGCAGGGAGGTGCATCATGAGTCCAGCCGGCGGCGGTGTATCGAACCTGGTCAAGGACCGCTTCGGAGGACGCAGGCACAGGCTGATGGCCGCAATGCTGGTGCTGTTGGCACTGCTGCTCGTGGCGGCTATCGGCTCGGCCATGAGTGGTGCCGTGCACATTCCGCTGGATGCGATGCCGGCCTTGCTGGGCGTGGCGTCCGATTCCGTACCGACATCTTCTGCGGCTGGCCAGCCGGAATATCGGCTTTGGGAAGGCGTGCTGCTGGACATTCGCCTGCCGCGCATCCTGCTGGGCATGCTGGCGGGGGCGGCCCTGGCTGTGGCGGGCGCCGTCATGCAGGCACTTTTTCGCAACCCGCTGGCCGAGCCGGGCCTGGTCGGCGTCTCGGTGGGCGGTGCCGTCGGTGCGGTCGGTGCCATCGTTCTGGGATATGACCAGCAGCCGCTGGTGCTGGCGGGCGCCGCCTTTGTCGGCAGCCTGCTGGCCACACTGGCTGCCTGGCTGCTGGGGCGGCGAGTCCCGGGGGCGGCGGGCATCCTGCTGGCCGGCATCGCCATCAACGCCTTTGGGGGGGCGCTCATCGGCGTCTTCACCTACCTGGCCAACGACATGCAGCTGCGCAGCCTGACCTTCTGGAATCTGGGCAGCCTGGCCGCTGCCGACTGGGCCATGCTGTCCTGGCTGGCACCCTGGACGCTGGTGCTGATGGGGGCGCTGCTGTGGCAATGGCGTGCACTCAACGCGCTGCTGCTGGGTGAACGCGAGGCGCTGCACCTGGGCTTCGAGCTGCAGCGCCTGCGGGCATGGCTCATCCTGCAGGTGACGCTGCTGGTGGGACCGCTGGTGGCTGCCACCGGCATCATCGGCTTCGTGGGCCTGGTCGTGCCGCATCTTGTCCGCCTGGTAGTGGGTGCCGATAACCGGCCGCTGCTGCCCCTGTCACTGCTGGCGGGAGCACTCATTCTCGTCCTGGCCGACTGGGTTGCACGCATCGTCGTCACCCCGGCCGAATTGCCCATTGGCATCGTCACTTCCTTGCTGGGGGCACCTGTACTGTTCATGCTCATCCAGCGGGAGGCACGCTGATGTTGCAGGCCCATGGCATCGCCGTGCAACGCAGTGAACGTCAGATCCTCACCGACATTGACCTGTCCCTGCCGGCGGGCCAGGTCATCGGCGTGCTGGGTGCCAATGGTGCCGGCAAATCGACGCTGCTGGCTGTGCTGGCGGGCGAACTGTCCCCCAGCGCCGGCAGCATCACGCTGAACGGACGCCCATTGTCTGCCTGGCCTGCGGCAGAACTGGCCCGCTGCCGAGTCGTGCTGCCGCAGAGCCCTTCATTGCAGTTTGACCTGCCGGTGGCTACTGTCATCGGCATGGGGGCCTATCCGCATGCGCGACACGCGCGGACAGGTGCGCCTCCTGCCCACCGCAAAGACACGGATCAGGCAGCCATCGCCGAAGATCAGCGCATCCTGCAGCGTGTGCTGGCGCTGGCCGATGTGCAGGACCTGTACGAGCGCCGCTACCGCTGCCTTTCCGGCGGCGAGCAGCAACGCGTGCACCTGGCCCGCGTGCTGTACCAGCTGCTGCTGGCACGCCAAGGACACGATGAATATCGCGTGCTGATGCTGGACGAGCCCACCGCCAGCCTGGACCCGCGCCACCAGCTGCACCTGCTGTCTGCCGTGCACACGCTGGCGCATGAAGAAAACCTGGCAGCGCTGGTCATCATGCACGACCTGAACCTGGCTGCCGGCTGCTGCGACCGGCTTCTGCTGCTGGGCCAGGGGCGCGTCGCCGCCGGTGGGACGCCTGCCCAGGTACTCACCCCCGTCACGCTTCGCCAGGTCTATGGTGTGGAGGCCACCGTTCTGCCACATCCGAACCAGCCGGGGAGACCGTTGGTGGTGTTCTGAAATTCGCAGTGAAAGGCACTGAAGCCTTCAGGCCGCCGCGGGGCTGTGGCTGACAGCTGACGCCGGGTGCTGGGGGCCGTTCGGAAATGGCATGATCAGCCCTCCACAAGGGTTCCTAGAACATGCCCAGAAAGTCCCCCGTGCTTCTGCCGGATGGTCTGTATGACCAGGTCGTGACCGATTCGTTGCAGCAACTCATCCAGGCATCGATTGGTGAGCATGGCTTTACCGTGGCCGATCTGGCTGCGGAGGAGGCCCCCGCGCGCATGGCGGAGGTGCTGGCTTCGACGCTGGCCCGCATCCTTGAAGATCTGGGCGAAGAGGATGGAGAGAAGCCGCGGCGTCAGCTGGCTCTGGTCAATGACTTGCTGCGGTATGTGCGTCATCGGGCCACGCATCCGGATGCCGCAGGTGCAGAGCATGTTCATGAGATGGCCCAGCGTGAAGAGGCACGCTTTGATGCGGATGGTGTCCACGAGCTTCTGAGCTGTCCGCCGCGCCTGTTGCAGGCCGTTCATCGAAACCGGGTTGTGCCGTTGCGACCGGAAATCGGTCTGGCCATGCCTTGGCTGTTCACGGCGGGCCGAGGAACGCCCTCCCTGCTGTCCGAGCTGCAACGCGAACTGGGCGCCTGCGACAGGGTCGACATCCTGGTCAGCTTCATCACGCAGTCCGGGGTTCGGAAACTGCTGGACATCCTGCAGAGAATCACCGCAGTCGATGCCCACGGCAGACCGGGTACAAGGCTGCGCATCCTCACGACAACCTATACCGGCGCCACGGAGATGCAGGCGCTGGACCTTCTGGCCAGGCTGCCGGGCGTGGATCTTCCATCGGGACAGTGGCTTCGGATCTGCCTATGTGGGCAGCGCCAACCTGTCGGCCGCGGCCATGATGGGCGGTCTGGAGTGGACGGTGAAGTTCACCGAACAGGGGCAGGAGGAATTGTTTGCTCGGGCGCGTGCCAATTTCGAGACCCTGTGGGAAGACCGCGAGTTCCAGCGCTATGACCCCGAGAATGCCGTGCATCGGACTGCCCTGGAGAATGCGCTGACGCGTGAAGCCGGGCATGGGCTTCCGGTACGCCTGACCTTCTTCGATCTGGAGCCCAAGAGCTATCAGCAGGACATGCTGGATCAGCTGCACGCGGAACGGCTTCAGGGGCGTCACCGAAACCTGCTGGTGGCCGCAACGGGTACGGGCAAGACTGTGGTGGCGGCATTTGATTATCGGTGCCTGTGTGCTGAACAAGGGGGGAGGCCACGCCTTCTGTTCGTTGCACACCGGGAAGAGATCCTGCGACAGGCCCGGCGCACCTATCAGGAAGTCCTGTGCGACCATGCGTTTGGCTGTCTGCTGGTGGGAGGTGCAGAACCCGATAGCCATGATCATCTGTTTGCCACCATCGACAGTGTCAGCTCAAGGGGATTGATCGATCGTTTCGGTGCCGATTACTGGAACGTGGTGGTCATTGATGAATGCCATCGTCTGGCAGCCAACCGCTTCGATGCGTTGGCCAACGCCATCCGGCCTGCCGTGCTGCTGGGGTTGACAGCCACACCCGAGCGTAGTGATGGGAAGTCCATTCTGGGGTACTTCCAGAACCGCCGGGATGGTTCGCCCGCCGTGGAGCTTCGGCTGTGGCAGGCGCTGGATCTGCAGTTGCTGTGTCCGTTCGAGTACTACGCCTGTGACGACGAGACGGATTTCTCTTTGGTGCCCTGGAACGCGCCGGGAGAAACGGCCGCCATCGACCGCCTCGTGACGGGAAACGACATGCGGGCGCGCATGGTCATCCATGAATGGCAGCGCCTGGCAGGCAGCCTGTCCCGGAGCAGGGCCTTGGTCTTCTGTGTGTCGGTGGGGCATGCCCGGTTCATGACGGACAGGATCAATGCTGCCGGGATCTTGGCCGAGTGTGTGGTGGGAGACAGTTCGGCAGAGGATCGGCGTGCAGCGCCCGAAAGGCTGGCCCGGGGCGAGATCAACGCCATCGTCACCTGTGATCTCTATAACGAAGGGGTGGACCTGCCCTTCGTGAACACGCTGCTGTTGTTGCGTCCCACGCAGAGTCCGGTGCTGTTCCAGCAGCAGATCGGCCGTGGCCTGCGTCTGCATCCTGGCAAGGAAAGCTGCCTGATTCTGGATTTCGTGGGACGGTATCGGGAGGACTTCCGCTTCGACCGCCTGCTGTCATCCCTGACAGGCCTGCATCGTGCGCAATTACCGGGTGAAGCCGAGAACGACTTCCCCAGTCTGCCTTCCGGATGCTTTATCCATCTGCAACGCCAGGCACGTGAGCGGATCCTGAACAGTCTGCGACGGCTGGTCCAGCAGAACTGGCGACGTCTGTGTACGGAACTTCAGACTTACGTGACGCTCCAGGGGCGTGATGCGATCCGCCTGGTCGATTTCCTGAAGGATCAGGGCGTGGAGCTGGAGAGCCTCTATCGCAGCAGCGGAAGGTCCGGCTGGACCTGTCTGAAGCGGCAGGCAGGCCTGCTGCCTGGAGAGGTCACACAGGAAGAAGAGTACTTCGGCAGGCGCTTTGCAGACCTTCTGCATGTCGATGATGTCGAACGCCTGGCGTTTCTGGCGCAGGTTACGCAGTCACGCGCAGCGCATGAACTGAAGGAAGCGCATCCGAATCAACACGGACGTGAGGCTGTGGCGATGTCGGGAAGCGCTCTTCTGAAGGATGCCGGCTCAGCACGTGAACGGCGTCTGCTGCAGATGCTGGCCTATCAGATCGATGCGGGACATCAGCAGAAGGAAACCGGCGCAGCCTTTCTGGCGCGACTGATGGAAAGCCCGATGTCCTTCCAGGAGCTGGGGGAGCTTGCCGAGGTGCTGTCCAGCCGGAACGTGCTGCCGGCACGTTCCATCCCCGGGATGGAAGATCTTCCGCTATGCCTTCATGCCAGTTATGGCATCCGCGAGATCCTGACGGCTGTTGGCTGGCTGACCGACACACGGCGCTCGCCTTTTCAGGCGGGGGTGCTGGCCTTGCCGGAACGACGGACAGAGCTGCTGTTCGTGACGCTGGACAAGCGCGAAGGCTACCATCAGCGCATTGCCTATCATGATTACGCCATCAGCGCAGAGCGCTTTCATTGGCAGACCCAGAATTCGGCAGGCCCGGATACCAAGGTGGGGCAGCGTTATCTGGAAAGTCCGGATAATGGCTGGCAGTTCCAGCTGTTCGTGCGCCAGACCCGGAAGGACCCGTACCGTGCCTGTGGTCCCGTCACCCTTCTGCAGGCCGAAGGCAATCGCCCCATGAGCATCCACTGGAAGCTGGAGGTTCCTCTGCCAGCCAGATTATTCCAGGCGTTCAGTGTTCTTCGTGATGCCTGAGAATGATGCCTGACGCACGACGCGGGGAGCGCCGGATGCCTCCGCCTTCGGACATGCTCCGCGCCGCCCCAGGCGTGGGCTTACGCCTGTACCGTTCCCCGGATCTTCTGGATGCCCAGGAAGAGGATGGCCAGCACCAGGCCCGCCAGCAGGCCGACCATGCCCTGGGCCACCGGCAGCGCCAGGCTGGACAGCCAGGCAGGCAGTGCCACCTGCGCCAGGCCGTGTTCCAGGGCATGATGCACGGCCGGAACGCCATGGGTCACGATGCCGCCACCAACCAGGAACATGGCGATCGTGCCGGCGATGCTCAGTCCCTTCATCAGCCAGGGGGCCGCGTGCAGGATGCCGCGTCCGATGGCACGCAGCAGCGGGCGCATGCCGTCGCCCTGCAATTGGCTCAGGTACAGGCCCAGGTCGTCCAGCTTCACGATGGCGGCCACAATGCCATAGACGCCCACGGTCATGGTCAGGGCGATGATGGCCATGACCGTGATCTGCGTGGGCAGCGGCTCGTGGGCCACGATGCCCAGCGTGATGGCGATGATTTCGGCCGACAGGATGAAGTCGGTGCGGATGGCCCCCTTGACGCGCTCCTTCTCGTTCAGCGGCGGCTGTTCGCCGGCGGCGGGCGTCGGTTCGGCTGGGGCGTGATCGGAGGCGTGCTCGCCGTGCTTGCGATGCAGTGCGGAGTGCAACAGTTTCTCGGCACCCTCGAAGCACAGGAACAATCCACCCAGGGTCAACAGCGGCGTTACGAGCCAGGGGGCGAAAGCGCTGATGGCCAGCGCCAGTGGTACCAGGATGCTCTTGTTCAGCAGCGAGCCCTTGAATACGGCCCAGACCACGGGCAGTTCTCGGTCCACGCGCACGCCCGTGACCTGTTGAGCGTTCAGGGCCAGGTCGTCGCCCAGGACCCCTGCGGTCTTGGCGCCGGCGGTTTTCGTGAGTGCTGCAACATCATCCAGCAGGCTGGCGATGTCGTCGATTAAAGTGAGCAGGTTGGCAAGCGCCATGCGTATCCCATCCAGGCCGGGAGGGCCGTGAAACCGTTGAATGTACCTGATCGATCGATGTCCGACGCTGCGGAAGTATCCGTGAAAGGTGATACAGCATGTGAAGTGTTGCCACTGCCTGTCGGGAATGGAAACCGCCTGTGCGACGTTCAGGAACTGCAGGCTGGACGTCGACATTGGCTGGGCGGCATGGCCGCCGCCCTGCTGGGGGGCGGTGCGTTTGCGGTGTGCCCTGGTGTTGTGCGGGCCGCAGCGCTCCCGCCCCCGGAACGCAGGACGGTTTCGCGGTCGAAGGCGACATTGCCTTTTCCGGTGTCGAGAGCGGTACCCGGTGGAGTGGCCGTGGTGCCACTGGGGGCTGCCCGGCGGGCGCCCAAGGCCATCTGGAACGGAGTACCTGTTCTGGTGACAGGGTCATCATCCGGGTGGTTCGCGGTGTTGGGCATTCCGCTGCACACGTTGCAGGATCGGCTGGTGCTGGAGGTGCAGGATGCGGCGCCCGGTGCGCCGCGAGCCGCCAAGCAGGCCTCGGCGCACGACAAGGGCAAAGGTCACGACGCAGAGGTCATGGCGGAGGCCCGGGCTGGCAAGGCTCCGCCGGAGGCGTCGTCGACCGGGTTGCGACGGATCGATGTGCCCATCCGTCCCCATCAGTATGCCGAGCAGCATCTCAAGGTGGCACCAGGGCAGGTCACGCTCAGCAAGGAGGTCCTGTCCCGCCATCTGCGCGAGCGCAAGCAGAGCACGCGTGTCATGTCCACTTGGAGCGAACCGGTGCCGGCCTCGCTGCAGCTGCGCCAGCCGGTGCCGGGCGTGCGCTCCAGCTCGTTCGGGCTGCGTCGCTTCTTCAATGGCCAGTCGCGCAATCCGCATGGGGGCATGGACATCGCGGCACCCGTGGGAACGCCCGTGAAGGCGGCCGCTCCCGGCGTGGTCATCGATACCGGCGACTATTTCTTCAACGGAAACACCGTCTGGGTTGACCACGGCGCCGGGTTGCTGACCATGTACTGTCATCTGGACCGCATTCGCGCCCGTGTCGGCCAGCGGGTTCGGACGGGCGATGTCATTGGAACCGTGGGCAAGACCGGGCGAGTCACCGGCCCGCATCTGCACTGGTCGGTGTGCCTGAACCGCACCATGGTCGATCCGGCGCTTTTCCTGAAGGCCGGACAGCCCAAGAAGGCGACGCGGCACAAGTAGGGAAGCGGGTCAGGATGGTTGGGTCAGCATCCGGGCGATCTCGGGATGCCAGACCAGTCGGCACCCCTCGTTGGCATCCAGCCGCACCGCCGCATTCTGACGAAACAGCTGAAGCCATTCATCCAGCAGGGCGGGGGGCATGTCGAAGACGCAGAAGCCCGG
>CAUVLK010000062.1:0-9644 GCA_963552635.1 uncultured Lautropia sp.
TCCTCTTTCCTGCTAGTTTGTATTTCTTAACTAGTTTGTTGACTTTGATGAGGTGTGCGTGCAGGGGTGGGACACCATCTGGGTTGATCTCGTATTCCTGGGGGCGGAGGGCGTGGTTGCCGCGTGGATGGCCATGGAGATCCTGGCGCAGGGCATTGCGGCCTTCGATGGCTGCCATGCGGCTCAGGCCGGCCAGGGGTCGCAGCTGGGTTTCCTGCTGGGATCACGCAAGTTTTCGCTGTACGTGGACAGCCTGCCGGTCGGTGCCGACCTACGGGTGAATGTGCGCCTTTCCACCAGTGGCGGGCAGGGGTTCGGGGTGTTCGACGGGGAGCTTCACTGGATGAACCCGCCGGAGGATATCCAGGCTTCCTTGCCCCAGGGATCATTGGTGGCAGCAGGGGCGCTGAACGTCTATCAACCCGGGGAGGCTGGCGGCCTGGCCGGGTTGGTGGGAATCCAGGGGAGCTGAATGATGACCGTCGCAGATTCATCCACCATGCCGGTGCAGCGTTCCGGCGGGACCGTGCTGGTCACCGG
Source organism: uncultured Lautropia sp. (assembly GCA_963552635.1). Taxonomy (GTDB): domain Bacteria; phylum Pseudomonadota; class Gammaproteobacteria; order Burkholderiales; family Burkholderiaceae_E; genus Lautropia. Next base: position 541 of record CAUVLK010000062.1, read on the forward strand.
ATCCTCCCGCGGCATCGGGCGGGCCATTGCGCTGGCGGCCGCGGCCGAGGGGTGGGATGTCGTCGTGCACGGGCGCAGCCGCCAGAGCGAGGCAGAGTCCACTGCGGCCCAGATCCGTGGCATGGGACGGCAGGCACGCGTACTGATGTTCGAGGTGGCCAACCGGGCCGAGGCTCGGCAAGCTCTCGAAGCCGACATGCAGGACCACGGTGCGTACTACGGTGTGGTGCTCAATGCAGGCCTGACCCGCGACAACGCATTCCCGGCCCTGTCTGACGACGACTGGGATCAGGTGCTGCGGACCAACCTGGACGGGTTCTACAACGTGCTGCATCCGGTGATGATGCCGATGATTCGTCGGCGCGCTCCGGGCCGCATCGTCTGCGTGGCATCGGTGTCTGGGCTGGTGGGAAACCGGGGGCAGGTCAATTACAGCGCCTCCAAGGCGGGACTGATCGGGGCCGCGAAGGCGCTGGCCATCGAGCTGGCCCGTCGTCGGATCACGGTCAACTGCGTGGCGCCCGGCCTGATCGAGACCGAGATGATCGACGAGCGGGTGCCGGTGGACGAGATCCTGAAGGCCATTCCGATGCAGCGCATGGGGCAGGCCGACGAGGTGGCCCATGCCGTCGCTTTCCTGCTGTCCGAACGGGCAGCCTACATCACGCGCCAGGTGCTGGCTGTCAACGGGGGACTGTGTTGAAAAGGGTTGTCGTTACCGGGGTCGGGGGCATCAGCCCGCTTGGCCGGGATTGGCCGACCATTCAGGCTTGGCTGGCGAGTTACCGCAACGCAGTGCGCCACATGCCCGAATGGGATCGCTATCCGGATCTGAATACCCGTCTGGCGGCGCCGGTCACGGATTTCGAGACACCGGCACACTGGACCCGCAAACAGCTGCGCAGTCTGGGAAGAGTGTCCCGGCTGTGCGTGGCCGCCGCAGAGGACGCACTGTCCGACGCCGGCCTGCTGGATGATCCGTCCATACGCGATGGGCGCATGGGGGTGGCGTGCGGTTCATCCACCGGCAGCACGGCCGATGTCAGCGACATGGCCAAGCTGCTCATCGATGGGGTGTCACCCGGCTTCAATGCCAACACCTATGTGCGGATGATGCCCCACACCACGGCGGCCAACATTGCCATCTTCTTTGGCCTGACCGGGCGGGTCATTCCCACGTCCTGCGCGTGTGCCTCGGGGAGTCAGGGGATCGGCTATGCCTATGAGTCCATCAAGTACGGCATGATCGACATGATGCTGGCGGGGGGCGGCGAGGAGCTTTGTCCGTCGGAGGCCTACGTCTTTGACTCCCTGTATGCCACCAGCCTGAAGAACGATCGGCCCGAGTCATCGCCGTCACCTTACGACAGCGGGCGCGATGGCCTGGTCATCGGCGAGGGGGCGGGGATCCTGGTGCTGGAGTCACTGGAGCATGCGCGTGCGCGTGGCGCGCGGATCTATGCCGAAGTGGCCGGTTATGCCAGCAACTGCGATGGTTCACACGTCACGCGTCCGGAGCAGGCCACGATGCATGCGTGCATGGAGGCTGCGCTGCGTGATGCCGGCATTGCGCCTTCAGCGGTGGGATACGTCAACGGACATGGCACGGCCACGGAGCATGGCGACATTGCCGAGACGCGGGCCACGGAAGCGCTGTTCGGCGATGCCATGCCGATCAGTTCGCTCAAGAGTTACATGGGCCATACGCTCGGTGCCTGCGGTGCACTGGAGAGCTGGTTCTCGATCGAGATGATGCGTCAGCAGTGGTTTGCACCCACGTTGAATCTGGTGGATGTCGACCCACGTTGCGGCCAGCTGGACTACATCCGGGGTGAGGCGCGTCACATCGATACCGAGTATGTGGTCAACAACAACTTCGCATTCGGTGGGCTCAACACGTCGCTGGTCTTTCGCAGGATGGACTGAGCCTGCCTGACTGCGTTGTCACACGTCGGGGCGGCTGCTGAAGTGCATGACGCCTGAAGCTTCCGGCGGCCAGTTTCCATGGCGCACCCAGCGCAGTGCTGTGCCATCTGTCGCGGGGACGTCCGGGATCTCATCCAGCACGCCATCCGTGGAGAATGGCGTACGCACTGCGGATGAAACCCAGACGCACGCAAGCATGATGTCGGGGGACAGCATGGCGCTGATGCCTCGCCAGTCCCGCTTATCCGGGCCTTGCAGACGCCACGCCTGTCCTGTCGCAACGGGGCGACGAAGGCCGAGCGCCATCAGCCCCCTGGGCTCGGCGTCTGCGGACTGCGCCTTGAAAAGCGCTTCCTTCAGCGCCCAGAGCCGGTAGAAAGCCTGGCCAGGGTCAGGGCTCTGTTGCCACCAGTCTTCTTCCTCGGGGCGGGCAAAGGCAGGTAGAAGATCCGCAAAAGGCCGTGGCCGCGCATGTTCCAGGTCCACGCCCAGCGCATCCATTCCATATCCGATGGCCAGTGCGGCGTGTCCGGCACTGTGGCTCATCGACCATCGGGCTCCTGATGCCAGCTCGGCGGCCGCCTGCTGCTTCAGGAAACGGCTGGTACGCCAGTCGGCACGTTCATGCAGGCGAGGGTTGCGCCTGCAGCGCTCACGATCATGGGCATCCAGGGCTGTGCTCAGGTAGTGATGCTGGCAGCCGACATCGGCCAACAGGATTGAAATTACAGGGCTTTGTCGCACAGCTTCTGGTTGATCAGTCGATGGGCTTGTGCGTATCATGCCCGGGAGCCCTTCAATGACAAGAGGTATGGAGCCGTGAACAAGATCGTAACATCGCTGGCCGTGGGCCTGACCGTCCTGTGCAGCGCCGCGGGTGTGCAGGCACGTGACACCAAGCTGCTGCTGCCCATCAAGGACGCACTGAACTACGTCGGCAAGAAGGGCTCGGCCAAGGAGATCCTCGATCCGAGCATCGCCCTGGTCTTCGGTCGTGGGGGTGGCAACATCATCCAGGCCGACCTGGTCAGCAACAAGAAGACCAATGGCTTCGGCAAGAGCGACGTTGATGCCTGCCATTGGGCCTTCCTGTCGGCCGTCAAGCAGTTCCAGCAATCGGCCAAGGATGTCGGTGCCAAGAAAGTGGTCAACCTCGTCAGCTACTACAAGAAGCACGAATTCAAGAGCACGACCGAGTATGAGTGCCATGCCGGTGCCTTCATCGTCGGTGTGGCGCTGAAGGGCGACCTCGCTCGCTGATCTGACCGTCTCATGACTTCCGGCCTGTCGGGGTACCCGGCAGGCCGTCATCCGCTTCGTTTCCCCTTCCTGTCGCTGCCTGCGCCTGACCTGGCGAGCCCGATGGGGCACCGTCCGGGCGCGCCGCCTGTCCATGCCTTCCTCATTCATCATCCGCCCGGCGCGTCCTGATGATCTGCCGGCCATTCTGGCCATCTTCAACGATCTGATCGCCACGTCCACGGCGGTCTATACCGAGACGCCGGTTGATCTGGCCGAGCGCATGGCCTGGTTCCGGGCACGCCAGGAAGGCGGCTTTCCGGTGCTGGTGGCGGAAGAGACGGACGCATTCGATGGGCTCGCCGATGCCGCCGCGCAGGCCGCAGCCGATCAGGGGGCAGAGGCTGCATCCATGGCTGGCGGCCCGCACGGGGCGAATGCCGGTTCCCGCGTACTGGGCTATGCCACCTTCGGCCCCTTCCGCGGCTCCTGGCCGGGCTATCGGCACACGGTGGAGCACAGTGTGCATGTCCGACAGGACCAGCGCGGGCGCGGACTGGGCACGGCGCTCATTCAGGCGCTGTTTCCGCTGGCGCAGGCGCAGGGCGTCCATGTGATGGTGGGCGCCATTGATGCCAGCAACACGGGCTCGCTGCGGCTGCACGCGCGATTGGGCTTCGTCCAGACCGGGCTCATGCCGCAGGTGGGGCGCAAGTTTGGCCGCTGGCTGGATCTGGCATTGGTGCAGCGGACCTTTCCGGAACGCGCGGAAGACGACGCCACAGACCCGGGACAGGAATGATGGCGGGACGGGGAGCCGCGCTTGCCCCAATGGTCGGGGAATGCGTGGGACAGGTGAGCCTTTTGCCAGGATGGCAGGAAGCCGGGAGCAGATACAACCATGGTTGAGACATCGCATCACGGCACGCCGTTCGGCAATATCCGGCTCCGCTACTGGCCGGCGGCCGGGACCCCAGGTGAGGCTGGGAGCCAGGGCGGAAACAAGGGCGAAGACAAGGCGGAAGCCTGGCCCACGGTCGTGCTGGTGCACGGCATGTTCGGTGATGTCGACGTCTGGTCGGCCACCGCGCTGAACCTGGCCCGTGCCGGGCTTTCGGTGCTGGCTGCTGACCTGCCGGGGCATGGGGAGAGCACGGCCGAGGTGGATTCCGCCGAACAGGCGGCCCAGGCCATCGGAGCAGTGCTTGACGCCTGGCAGGCTGCTTCAGCACAGGCTGAGGCGACGCAGGATGGACAGCGCCTGCTGCTGGTTGGCCATTCTTTCGGGGCGCTGGTGGCCACGACACTGGCTGCCGCGCTGGAAAGGGAGGGCAGACTGGTCGGGCTGGTGCTGCTCTCGCCCAGCGGACTGGGTGAGGAAGTCAATCGCGATTTCCTGCTGTCGGTCATCGAGGCGGCGGATGACGGTGCGTTGGCCCGTGCGCTGGAAGCACTCACGGTAAAGCACTATCGCAGCTCTGCGGCCTATGTGCGGGCCATGCGGATGCGCCTGCAGGCGGCACAGGCCCAGCTCTACCGGCTGGTGGATGACGTGGTGGACATCACGGGCCGGCAGAGCCGCTCCATCGTCGAGACGCTGGCAAGCCTGAGCGTGCCTGTCACGCTGGTGCATGGCCGTGAGGATGCCGTCATTCCCTGGCAGCATGCACTCAACGCGCCGCCAGCCACGGCACTGCACTTGCTGCCTGGCATCGGCCACATGCCGCATTGGGAAGCAGCCGCGCTGACGACGAACATCATCATCCGTGCGGCCGCCGAAGCGGCGGGGCTGCGCTCGGCCGGGTGACATCTACCGGTTGCCGACCGGTCAGGGCCAAGTCCCCGGCCTTCAGGCGCTCAGCGACCGATCACCTGCGCGCCGGAGGTCACCAGGGGCGTCTCGCGCACGGTGGTCTTGCGGCCGTTCTGGATGTTGTCGATGCGCTTGAGCGCTGCATCCACCTTATCCTTGCTGTCCAGCAGCGAGTAGGTGAGGATGAAGTCGCGGTGCTCCTTCGGGCTGATGGTGGGCACCAGCTTCAGGTCACGCTGGTACTTGCGGTTGTACGAGAAGCTGGTTCCCGGCTCCATGCCCGTCACGTAGCCCTGCGCATCGGTGTCCATGTTCTTCCACAGCGAGAAGGCGGGCAGCGCATTCACGTTGTAGGCAATGGAGGCTCCCAGCGTGCCGGCGGCGTTGTGCACCATGGTCAGGGTGTTGCCGTTCTCGTCGCCATACGGGAAGACGTTGTAGACCACCTCGTCGAAGTCCTTGGTGCGGTCCTGGTACGTCTGCCAGGTGGACAGCAGCTTGCCGGCATAGTCGTTGAAGGGCGAGACCTCGCGCACCGGCGCGGCAAATTTCGCGTCCTTCTCCATCAGCGGGGGACCGAAGTTGCTGTGGTAGAGCGCCTGGTATTCCTTCGGATAGTCGCCGTTGTTGGTCAGCCGGTCATTGATGGTGAAGCTCTTGGCACCCGGAACCGTGTTCAGTTCGGTGTCGATGGTGAAGTCCACCTTCTTGAAGGCCTGCTCGCGCAGCAGTCCCTTCAGGCGGATGGTGTAGGGCGGTTTCTCGTCGACGCTCAGGATGACGTTGGAGGCCGGGATGTTGGCGGCCAGCCCGTGCAGCGTCAGCATCGTGCCGTCCTCATCGGCGCCGGCATGGCCTACCCACTCATAGCCGCAGCGGGTCAGCAGGTCGTTGAAGCCCTCCAGCCAGCCGATGCCGTTGCGGGCCCCCTGGTCCAGGAAGGCCGGGTTGACGATCTCACGGACGGGAGACTTCCAGCCCAGGCGCACCTTGCCCGATACGGCCTGCGCCACGTTCATGCCCCGGTTGGGCACGACGGTGATTTTCATGGCGCCCGTGTCGATGGTCACCAGCATGACGCCTTCCTGGCGTCCGCCGTGCAGCAGCTGCACCTTGATGGAAAAGGGCGAGGCAGCTTTTATGCCCAGCTGCTTGCTGGTGATCGTCTGCTCCCTGGCAGGCGTGTTCGTGTCCAGCAACGTGGTTTCCCATGCGCTGGCAGAGCCGGAAGCCAGGGCGGCGGCTATCCCCAGGGCGATTGCGGAAGTCCTCATCGGGTTCTCCTTCATCATCGGTCAAGAGACGCATCTGCCGGGGAAGGGGCGGGAGGAGGGGGCCGGGGCGATGTTCACATTGCCGACCCCCGTTCGGGGAGGACCAGGAAGCGATCCCGGCACGCCTCCCGCAAGGTGGCAAATGTGACTTTATTTTAAATTGACGAGGGTCTGCAGCCCCTCAATGTCGACTCGCCTGTGCAGTCATGTCACGGCCAGATTTCAGAGCTTGCCGAAACCACCGTCTTTCAGTCGTGCTTCGGCGTCCTGCAGGTGAGGCTCGTCACCAAACACCAGGTCGCCGCGGCCCACGATGGGTTCGTCCAGCGGTTCGCAGCACAGCAGGATGAGGTGGGTATCTTCCATCACCGTGAAGGTGGTGCCGTCGCCGTAGGCATCCAGCAGCACCAGCTGCGGTGAGCCGATCTCGTCGGGCCAGAAGTCGATGGTGATCTTGCCGGTGAGCATCAGCAGCTGCGCGTACCACTTGTGCGGCAGCGGCAGCGTCACCGTGTGACCGGCCTTCACGCGCACGTCCCAGAGCTGCAACGGCCCCACGGTCTCGGCCGGGCCCAGGTCGTTGTGCCACTGGCCGGCGATCACCCGCAGCGTGCCGGCACTCTCGGGCAGCACGAAGGAAGGAATCTGCGCTGCTGGCAGGTACTGCTGGTGGGGGGCGGAGAGCTTGTAGGCAGCCGGCAGGTTCACCCACAGCGTGACGGCCGATACGGTCCCGCCTTCCCGGGTCAGCTGCGGGCCGGCCAGCGTTTCGGTGAGCACGCCGCGTCCCACGCCGTTCCAGAGCACGTCGCCGGCGCCCAGCACGACGGGCGGCTGGCCTTCCGGCAGTGAGGTGCGTACTTCCAGGTCGCCTTCCAGCAGCAGGGTCACGGATTCGAAGCCGGCCTGCGGCTGGACGCCCGTGCTGCGGGGACTGGCCGGATCATCGGCCGCCGCCACGGGTTGCGGTTCGACCAGCGAGGCGTGAATGGCCGGATTGGTCTGGCGGCCCAGGCCCGAGTAGGTGAAGAACTGGCGTGCCTGCCAGAGGTTGCCGATGCCCTCGGCAGTCAGGGGGCGCGTTACGCCGACGACGGGTTTTTTCATATTACATGCTGTGGTCCATGTTGGCGCCGCCGCGCAGGTCCACCATCTCGGGGGTGATGTCCTTCATGTGCAGCAGCTTTCCGCCGTACTTGGCGATGAAGGCCTTGGCATCTTCCTCGTTGCTGAAGCTGCCGAAGGTGGGGCCCATCGAGCCTTGCCGGCTGCTGCCCTCCACGTAGATGGCAGTGCGCGCGTCGATCCAGTGGCCTTCCGGGTGGTCCCAATCCGCCTTGCCCATGTCCTGCACGTACACGGCGGTGATCTTTCGGACTTCCTCGGGGTGCATCAGCGTGTTCAGCACCTCCATCGTGTCGCAATAGAAGGCGGGCTCCGGTGTGTCGGCAAAATGGATCTGCCCCTTCGGGCCGGGGTAGTCGACCAGCAGCATGCCATCCAGCTCGCAGGCCGTGTCCTGGGAGATCTCCACAGGAGCCACGCTGGTGGCCTTTTCGCCTTCCTTGTCGCAGGCGCCCAGCACGGGAAGGGCGGCCAGGGCCATCAGGCCCATCATCAGCTGGCGGCGATCATGCCGGAGGGCATCCCCTGCGGACTGCGGGTTGCAGCAGCGGCAACGATAGCGCATCGACGGTTTCTTCATGGTCGGAATCTCCAGTTGGCAAAGGCAAGGGGAACCACGATCCAGCCCAGCATCACGGTGGTCAGCACGCCGATGTTCGACATCAGCGGCGGCACCATGTTGACGAGGCCATAGGCACTGCGCACGTCTTCGGTGGAGAAGACGTTCAGGATGCGGAAGACGTCGGTGGGGTTCAGGAGCAGCAGGTACGGGAAGATGTCGCCGCCGTAGTGGCCGGCGGTGGCCACCAGCACGCCCAGCAGCACCAGGTCGAACACCAGCACGAACAGGAACCATAACACGATGGCCGCGCCCGAGGCACGGGTGCGGTCACGCGCCACCACCGAGACCAGCACGGCCAGGCTGAGGAAGGACATGCCCATCAGCAGTGCGCTCAGCACGAAGCCGGCATAGTGAAAGAGTGCCTTGGAGCCGAACTGGTAGACGAGCATCACGCCCACGGCTGCAAGGCCGGCCAGCATGGCCAGCGCCAGCGCCAGCGACAGGCCCAGGTACTTGCCCAGCAGCAGCTCGCCGCGCGTGATGGGGTAGGCCAGCAGCAGATCCAGCGAGCCGCGTTCGCGCTCGCCCACGATGGCATCGAACCCCAGCAGCAGCGCGATCAGCGGCACCAGGTAGATGACGAGACTGACCAGGCTGGTGACGGTGAATTCCAGCGAGCGCAGCCCCACCGTGCCCTGCTGGGCGCCGCCGGCGTAGGCGATGACCAGCGAGAACACCGCGAACACCAGTGCCACGGCCAGCACCCAGCGGTTGCGCAGCCGGTCGCGGAATTCCTTGGCGGCCACGGTGCCCACCTGCGAGAGCTGAATCATGCCTGTCCTCCTGTCGAGGTCTTTGGTGTCGATGGTTGTTGGTCGGGAGTTCCGGCCGATGCCGGCGTGTTCGGGGCTGCACGGTCATCCGGGCTGGCAAAGAACATGTCTTCCAGCGAAGGTTCCTGCACCTGGATGTCGGCCACGTATTCCTGTGCCGAGAGCAGGTGCTGCAGCAGGCGCATCTTGTGCCGGTGGGGCACGTCGATCACCACCGTACCGGTGGCAGGATGTTCGCGCACCGGCAGGGTGGCCAGTTCGTCGGGCAGGGCCTGCAGCCAGCGGATCATGGCCGCAGCGTCGGTACCGGGCTTGAGCTGGATCTGCATGTG
>CAUVLK010000063.1:0-9589 GCA_963552635.1 uncultured Lautropia sp.
TCCCGAGAATCCGAAGAACTTCCCGCGCAACCTGTTCGTCTGGCGCTCGAACATTCTGGGTTCCAGCGGCAAGGGGCACGAGTACTTCCTGAAGTACCTGCTGGGTGCGCAGAACTCGGTGTTCTGTGACGCCAGCGACACCGTGCGTCCGACCGAGGTGCGCACGCCCGAGCAGATGCCCGAGGAGGGCAAGCTGGATCTGGTGACGGTCCTGGACTTCCGGATGAGCACGACCTGCCTGTATGGCGACATCGTGCTGCCCACGGCCACCTGGTACGAGAAGGACGACCTGAACACGTCCGACATGCACCCGTTCATCCACCCGCTGTCCGAGGCGGTGACGCCGCTGTGGGAAAGCAAGACCGACTGGGAGATCTACAAGCTGATCGCCAAGCGCTTCAGCGAGATCGGTGGTCCGTATCTGGGGACGCGCAAGGACATCGTGCTGGTGCCGCTGCTGCACGACACCCCGGGAGAACTGGGTCAGCCCTTCGAGCCGAAGGACTGGAAGCAGGGTGAATGCGACCTGATTCCCGGCAAGACGGCGCCCAGCATGGTGGTGGTCGAGCGCAACTACAACGACATCCACCGCAAGTACACGTCCATCGGTCCGCTGCTGGACAAGCTGGGCAACGGCGGCAAGGGCATCAACTGGAACACCGAGCACGAGATCCACGATCTGATCGGCTTCAACAAGGCCGTGCAGGAAGAGGGCGTGAGCAAGGGGCGGCCGCGGCTGGACACGGCCATCGATGCTGCGGAGATGATCCTCACGCTGGCGCCTGAGACCAATGGCCACGTGTCGGTGAAGGCCTGGGAGGCTCTGGGCAAGATCACCGGGCGCGACCATACGCACCTGGCGGTGGGCCGCGAGCACGACAAGATCCATTTCCGTGACATCCAGTCGCAGCCGAGGAAGATCATCTCGGCGCCCACCTGGTCGGGCCTGGAGTCGGAAGAGGTGAGCTACAACGCCGGCTACACCAACGTGCACGAGCTGATTCCCTGGCGTACCATCACGGGTCGCCAGCAGTTCTACCAGGATCACCGCTGGATGCTGGACTTCGGCGAGGGCTTCTGCGTGTACAAGCCGGCCATCGACACCAAGTCCACGACCAGCATGTTCGGCGCCCGTCCCAACGGCAACCCGGAAATCGCGCTCAACTTCCTCACGCCGCACCAGAAGTGGGGCATCCACAGCACGTATTCGGATAACCTGCGGATGCTGTCGCTGAGCCGGGGTGGTCCGCACGTGTGGATCTCGGAAGATGATGCCAAGCGTGCGAACGTGGAGGACAATGACTGGATCGAGGTCTTCAACGCCAACGGCGTGATCGCCTGCCGGGTGATCGTCAGCCAGCGGATTCCGCGCGGCATGTGCCTGATGTATCACGCGCAGGAGAAGATCGTGAACACGCCGGGATCGGAGCTGAGCGGCAAGCGCGGCGGCATCCACAACTCGGTCACGCGTACGGTGCTCAAGCCCACGCACATGATCGGGGGCTATGCGCAGCTGGCCTATGGCTTCAACTACTACGGAACCATCGGCAGCAACCGCGACGAGTTCGTGCTGCTGCGCAAGATGTCGAAGGTTGATTGGATGGATGAGCCGGTGAAGGCGGAAACGGCACAAGGAGAAGTCTGATGAAAGTTCGTGCACAGATTGGAATGGTGCTGAATCTGGACAAGTGCATCGGTTGCCACACCTGCTCGGTGACCTGCAAGAACGTCTGGACCAGCCGTGATGGCGTCGAGTACGCCTGGTTCAACAACGTCGAGACCAAGCCCGGTATCGGCTATCCCAAGCAGTGGGAGAACCAGAAGAAGTGGAACGGGGGTTGGGTGCGCACCTCGAGCGGCAAGCTCGAGCCGCGCCAGGGGGGCAAGCTGCGCATTCTGGCGAACCTGTTTGCCAACCCGAACCTGCCGGCGATCGACGACTACTACGAGCCGTTCACCTACGACTACCAGCACCTGCAGTCGGCACCGCGGATGAAGACGCCGCCGACCGCACGGCCGGTGTCGGTGCTGACCGGCGAGAAGATGGACAAGATCGAGTGGGGCCCGAACTGGGAGGACGATCTGGCCGGCGAGTTCAGCAAGCGCAGCCAGGATCACCTGTTCGAGGGGGTGCAGAAGCAGATGTACTCCACCTTCGAGAACACCTTCATGATGTACCTGCCGCGCCTGTGCGAGCACTGCCTGAACCCGACCTGCGTGGCCTCGTGCCCGTCGGGCTCGGTGTACAAGCGCGAAGAGGACGGCATCGTGCTGGTGGACCAGGACAAGTGCCGCGGCTGGCGGATGTGCATCTCGGGCTGCCCGTACAAGAAGATCTACTTCAACTGGCAGTCGGGCAAGGCCGAGAAGTGCCTGTTCTGCTATCCGCGGATCGAGGCGGGCCAGCCCACGGTGTGCTCCGAGACCTGCGTGGGCCGTATCCGCTATCTGGGCGTGATGCTGTATGACGCCGACCGCATCGAGGCTGCCGCTTCCATGCCGGACGAGAAGCAGCTGTACAAGGCACAGCTGGAGTGCTTCCTGGATCCGAACGATCCGGACGTGATCGAGGCTGCCCGCAAGGAGGGCATTCCCGAGACGTGGCTGGCGGCTGCCCGCAAGTCGCCGGTGTACCGGATGGCGGTGGACTGGGAAGTGGCCTTCCCGCTGCACCCGGAATACCGGACGCTGCCGATGGTCTGGTACATCCCGCCGCTGTCTCCCATCCAGAGCGCAGCCGAGAACAAGCAGATGCCGCACGAGACGGTGGAAGGCAGCATCATCCCCGACGTGAAGAGCCTGCGCATTCCGGTGCGTTACCTGGCCAACCTGCTGACGGCCGGCGACGAGGAGCCGGTCATCAAGGCGCTGGAGCGGATGATCGCCATGCGTGCGTTCAAGCGTGGCGAGATGATCAATGGCAAGGGTTCGCTGGAGATCATCCAGCGCGTGGGCCTCACGCCCGAGATGGTGGAGGACATGTACCAGACCATGGCCATCGCCAACTACGAGGACCGCTTTGTCATTCCCACCTCGCACAAGGCCGCGGTGGAGCGCAACTTCAGCGATACCGGCAGCTGCGGTTTCAGCTTCGGCAACGGCTGCTCGTCGGGCTACTCCAATGAGTCGCTCTTCGGCAAGAAGAACAAGGTGGATGTCATTCACCTGCAGCTGAAGCGGCCCCGCAAACAGGAAGCCGGACAGGAGTCGTGATGATCATCTATCGAGTGCTTTCGGCGCTGTTGAGCTACCCGGAGCAGGAGCTGATCGATGCGCTGCCCGAGATCGAGGCGGCTCTGGAGCCCACGCCGCGCATCCGTGCGCAACTGAGCCCGCTCATCGAGCATCTGCGCACGACGAAGCTGATCCGGCTGCAGGAAGAGTACGTGGCGGAGTTCGATCGGTCGCGTCGTCAGTCGCTGTACCTGTTCGAGCACATTCACGGCGAGAGCCGCGAGCGGGGTGATGCGCTGCTGGATCTGCTGCGCGAATACCAGCGCCACGGTTTCGAGCCCAGTGATGAGGTGGGCAGCCCGCGTGAGACGCCGGACTACCTGCCGCTGTTCCTGGAGTTCCTGTCGCAGCGTCCGCCCGAGGAGGCTGCGCGCCTGCTGGGTGATGCGGTGCACGTGATCGCGCTGGTGGGCAGCCGCCTGGTCGAGCGCGAGAACCCGTATGCTGCCGTGTTCACGGTCCTGCAGGAGATGTCGCCGGTGAAGGCGCAACCCATGGAGGATGCGCCGGCACGTGACATGGACACGCTGCTCGACACCATCGGACCGGGCAATGACGGTTCGGAACCCCTGCTCAAGCCGGACAACGGCATGGTGCAGACGGTGAAGTTCTATCGCTGAGGAGATCTCATGAGCTACTTGCACGCATTCTTCTTCGGGATCTATCCGTACATCGCGCTCAGCATCTTCCTGTTGGGCAGCCTGGTGCGCTTCGAGCGCGAGCAGTACAGCTGGAAGAGCGACAGCTCGCAGGTGCTGTACCGCGGCCATCTGCGTACGGCGAACATCCTGTTCCACGTGGGCATTCTGGGGCTGTTCTTCGGCCACCTGGTGGGGCTTCTCACGCCGCTGGCGGTGTGGGACTTTCTGGGAGTGACCCACAGCTTCAAGCAGGTGGTGGCCATGACGGCCGGCGGGATCATGGGCACGATGTGCCTGATCGGGCTGTCGATGCTGCTGCATCGGCGTCTGACCAACCCGCGCATCCGCGCGGTCACCTCCTTGGGTGACAAGGTGCTGATGACCTGGATCCTGCTCACGCTGCTGCTGGGCCTGTCGACCATCATTGTGTCGGCCGGTCACCTGGACGGCCACGAGATGGTGCTGCTGATGACCTGGGCACAGCACATCCTCACCTTCCAGTCGGATGCTGCGGCGCAGATCGTCAATGTCAGCATCATCTTCAAGCTGCACCTGTTCATGGGCATGACGCTGTTCATCCTGTTCCCGTTCACGCGACTGGTGCATATCTGGAGCGGCTTTGCCTCGCTGACCTACCTGGGACGCGCCTGGCAGCTGGTGCGTCAGCGCTGAGCTGATCCTGTCGTCACGCTGCCGGACATGTCTGGCAGCGGATGACTTTCATCATGAACCCGGTCGCCCGATGTTCTCGGGCGGACCGGAACTCGGGCCACGGAAGGACGGCTTCCGTGGCCCGGTCATTTTCAGGAGTTTTGCGTGTCGATCAAGGTCAATGGTGTGGAGATCACCGATGATGAGGTGGCGGCGGAGCTGCCTTTCCACCAGGACACCCCGCAGCCGCTGCGCAGTGCCTGCATTGCGCTGGCGCTGAAGCGGGTGATGCTGGACGAGGCGGCCGAGCAGGGGCATTCGGTGGCGGATGCTGAGGAAGCGGCCGATTACCTGCTGTCCACGCAGGTCACGGTGCCGGTGGTGGACGAGGCCAGCTGCCGGCGTCATTACGAGCAGTATCCGGAGCGTTTCCGGGTGGGTGGATGGGTGGATGCCGACCATATCCTGTTTGCAGTGAACGAGCGCACGCCACTGGATGCGTTGCGGCTGGTGGCGAAAGAGACGCTGGCGCTGCTGCAGGAGCATCCCGAGCGATTCGAGGCGATGGCAGCCGAGCGCTCCAACTGTCCGTCGGCAGAGAACGGGGGTGCGCTGGGACAGATGCAGCGCGGCGAGACGGTGCCGGAGTTCGAGGCGGCGCTGTGGCGCATTGCCCCCGGAACCATTGCCGACAGCCTGATCGAGACCCGCTACGGGCTGCACATCATCCGGGTCAATCGCCGTCACGAGGGGCAGCAGCTGCCGTTCGAGCAGGTGCATGAGGGGATCGCGCAGGCGCTGGTCGCTGCCAGCCGGGATGCAGCCTGGCGGCAGTATGTGCAGGTTCTGCTGGGTCGTGCCAAAATCGAAGGCATCGATCTGGAGGGGGCAGATACGCCATTGGTGCAGTAAGGCCAATGCCCCGAGGTACCACGGATGGATACTTCCATGGAAAGCACCTTGCCGCTTGATGACCGGGCATCAGGTTTGCCGAAGGGCGACAGAACCCTGTCGCAGGCAAGCGCTTCCCCTCGTTATGTCGAGTCGGATATAACGGTGGTGCGGCGTGGTGCTTCGGGAGAGGAAAAGGCACCTGACGGTTCGGCATCTTCCGTGGATGACGAAACCGGACCTCGACGCGAGGAGGGCGTCGACCACGTACCAGGTGGCGCACCGGTGACGGGTGAGGCGCCGGCCAAAGTGGCCGCACCGGCGTGGAAGAACCGGCTGTCCACGCGTATCGTCCTCAGTTCCGTGGTGGCGCTGTCGCTGGTGCTGGGCATGGTGGGCTGGACGTTGTGGCTGTCGTGGCAGCTGGCGGGTACGGCAGCGGCCATCAACGAGACGGGCAGCCTTCGGATGCGCGCGAACCGTATCGGGCTGAACCTGCTTCGGCACGATGAGGCGGCCGAGGCCCAGGTGGTGGTGGACCTGCGGGAGCAGGGGCGAATCCTGGCGCACTTTGCGGAGGACATGCCCGGCAGGCCGCTCTTTCTGTCCACCGATGCGCCGCTGCGCCAGCAGTTCCACGCCGTGACGACCCGCTGGGATGAGCTGGCGGAACTGGCCCACGAGGCGCTGGTGGAGGGGGAGAGTACCGCCTACCTGGCGCAGCTGCCGGGCTTCGTGGCCGAGGCCGACCGGCTGGTACATGTGCTGGAGATCGGCAATGCCAGCAAGACGACCCGGCTGCGGGTGTTGCAGAGCGTGCTGATCGTGATGGCCTGCCTGGGCACGATGGCGATGATCTTTCTGCTGTATCGCTGGATCATTCGGCCGGTGCAGGCGCTGCAGGGCGGTATCCAGCGGATGGCAGCCCGGGACTTCTCGGTGCGGGTGCCTGTCAACAATACCGACGAACTGGGTGTGCTGGCGCAGGGCTTCAACCGGATGGCGGACGAGCTGCAGAGCCTGTACGAAGACCTGGGAGAGCGTGTGCGCCAGAAGACGGCCGAGCTGGAAAGGCAGAACCGGCAGCTGAGCGCGCTCTACGGCATGACGGCGTTCCTGAACAAGCCCAACGACATCGAGGCGCTGTGCCGGGGCTTCCTGCAGCGGGTGATGGACGAATTCCATGCGGCGGCAGGCAGCATCCGGGTGCTGGACCCGTCGGGCGAGCGGCTGCATATTGTCGTGTCGCTGGGTTTCTCTTCGGCGCTTCAGGAAAGCGAGCACTGCATGCGCACCGATGCCTGCTTCTGCGGCGAGGCCACGCAGCGCGGCACGATGATCATCCGGGATTTTCGCAAGCTGCCGCGCCCCGAGGAGATTGGCTGCATGCGTGATGGTTTCCAGGCCGTGTCGGTCTTCCAGATCGTGACGCCTGAGGCGACGCTGGGCACCTTTTCGCTGCATTTCCGTGAGCGCACCACGATGTCGCCCCGCGAGCTTCAGCTGCTGGAGATGCTGGGGCAGCACCTGGGGGCAGCACTGGACAACCAGCGGCTGAGCATCAAGGCGCGCCAGCTGGCCGTGGCCGAGGAGCGCAACCTGGTGGCGCAGGGTCTGCATGACAGTCTGGCCCAGGGGTTGAACTTCCTGAACCTGCAGACGCAGATGCTGGGCAGCGCGGTGCAGCAGCGCCGCTGGGAGGAGGTGGAGGAGATCGTGCCGTTGCTGAAGACGGGGGTTTCCGAGAGCTACCAGGATGTGCGCGAGCTGCTGCAGAACTTCCGGACCCGGCTGGGTGAGGAGTCGTTGCGCAAGGCGGTGGACGACACGATCGGGCGCTTCCGCCGGCAGACCGGGCTGAATGTGGAGTTGCACCTGGATGACCGGGACGGTGCGCCGCTGCACCCCGACCAGCAGCTTCAGGTGCTGTTCATCCTGCAGGAGGCGCTTTCCAACGTGCGCAAGCATGCGTATGCCAGCAAGGTGACGGTGCGCATCGACAATCACCGTGATTTCGGCATGAGCATCCGTGACAACGGGGAGGGATACGATCCGAAGGAGGTGGCCGAGCGCAGTGAAACCCATGTAGGGCTGTCCATCATGCGTGAGCGGGCAGCGCGTCTGGGGGGGCAGCTGCAGATGTGCAGCGCGCCGGGACAGGGGACGGAGGTGTCGCTGTACCTGTCGCAGAGTGATCGGCTGGCGTCCTGAAATGGTCGGATTATCGAGGCATGAATTTTCGCCGTTCTGTTATCTTGTCGAGCCCTGAGTTCCAGTTCTGATAAATGAGCATCAGCATTCTGCTTGTCGATGATCACAACCTGTTCCGCTCCGGCGTGCGTCAGCTGCTGCAGCGTGAGGAGGACCTGTGCATCGTGGCCGAGGCGGCCGACGGGCTGGAGGGGCTGAAGCGCGCCAAGGCGCTGCGCCCGGACGTGATCCTGCTGGATCTGAACATGCCGGGGCTCTCGGGGCTGGAGACGCTGCATCTGCTCACGCAGGATGTGCCGCAGTCGAAGGTGGTGATCCTGACCGTCTCGGAAGAGGCCGAGGAGCTGGGAGAGGCGCTGCGGGCCGGTGCGGTGGGCTATCTCACGAAGAATGTCGAAGCCGAGACGCTGGTGACCGCCATCCGCAAGGCCAAGCGTGGCGAACCTGTCATTGCCGAGTCGATGACGATGAAGCTGGTGGAGCAGTTCCGTTCGCAGGGCAGCAGCCAGCCCGGTGCGACGGTGCCGCCGCCTGAGCCGCCCTCCGCTCAGCAGGGCGGAGTGCCTGAAAAGGTGCACCTGACGGCACGTGAGCGGGAGATCATGCAGTGTCTGGCGCGGGGTGAGAGCAACAAGGAGATTGCCCGGCGGCTGGATGTGGCCGAGAGCACGGTGAAGATTCACGTGCAGAACATCCTGAAGAAGCTGAATCTGTCCAGCCGGGTGCAGATTGCCGTCTACGCGGTGGAGAACGGGCTGTCGGGCAACGGGTCCTGACGCTTCTGGTGGTCCTGATGCGACAGGCCCGACACCTGCAGAGGGCGGACTGCCATGCAGGGGTCGGGCCTGAGGGTATCTGGCCCGCAAGGGGCCAGATAGGGGCTTAGGCCGGAACGCCGATGATGACGCTGGAGGCCTTGAAGATGGCGCTGGCCGTCTTGCCTTCAGCCAGGCCCAGCGACTGGGCGCTTTCGTTGGTGACGATGGCAGCCACGGTGCCACCACCATTCACTTCGATGACCACTTCGGTGTTGACGGCACCGGGCTGCACGCGGCTGATCTTGCCGGTGAGGTGGTTGCGGGCCGAGAAGCGGGCTCCTTCGCTGTCGGCCACGATGATGATCGACGAGGCCTTGACGAGAGCAAAGGCTTCGGCGCCAACCTTCAGGCCCAGGTTTTCGGCGCTTTCGTGCGTGACGGTGGCCACCACCTTGTGGCCGCCTTTCACGTCGAGTTCGATTTCATCGTTGACGGCACCGCGACGGACGGCGGCAACCTTGCCCAGGAACTGATTGCGTGCGCTGGTTTTCATGCTCATTCTCCGTATCAAAAGATAGTCGTCGGCAATGCCGTCAGCTTGAGCGCACAGCTGTTCGACGAAGCGACGGTGTTCGTTTTCAATGGTCTTGAAATTGTCGATGAGTTGCTGGCCCCGCCGGGTGAGGCGGGTTCCCCCGCCGCCCTTGCCGCCTACCGTGCGCTCGACAAGCGGCTGCCCGGCCAGGTTGTTCATGATGTCGATGGCATCCCAAGCTGCCTTGTAGCTCATTCCGACAGCCTTGGCGGCTTTGGAGATGGAACCACACTCGGCAATCTGGGCCAGCAGCCCGACACGCCCCGTACCGCCGAAGTTTGCACCACCGACGGTCATCCAGATGGAGCCGCGCAATTCTACATGGTGGTGTGCCGGGGAATCTGTGACAGATGTTTTGTTCGGGGCGTCGGTGGCAGTTGCTTGAGGCGTGCTCATGTCGTGGAGAGAGGCAAGGCGAAAGAGAGAAAGAGACGCAAGGCGAAAGAAGCGTCATTCTCCCCGGGATGGCAGATACGGGCTCTGATTCCGGGGCGCCGGCCGGGGACTTGACGGGCATGGCGCCGACTGCTGGCCTTTCAGGCAGCGTGGAATTCGGTCAGCAGCACCTGCTTCCAGTTGTGACCGGTGCGCAGGCGCGCATGCAGGGG
>CAUVLK010000064.1:0-9505 GCA_963552635.1 uncultured Lautropia sp.
CGCACCGCACCCAGCCACTGCCCGAGACGCTGGCCTCGCGCCACTGGCTGCTGGCCCAGGCGCGGTTGGCCACCGAGTGCGGCAGTGCGCCGCCGCGCCAGGTGCAGGGGCTGCAGATCCTGATCGATGGCGATGCCACCTACGCTGCCATCGAGGCGGCGATGCAGAAGGCCGAGCACCACATCCATGTGGAGTACTACATCTTCAAACCTGACGAGATCGGTACCCGCTGGCGCGACCTGCTCACCGAGAAGGCCCGCGCCGGGGTGAAGGTTCGGATGCTGGTGGATGCGGTGGGCTCCGGGCGCTGCCGCAACGATTTCTGGAAGCCACTGCGCGAGGCCGGCGGCGAGGTGCGGGTCTTCAATCCGCCCCGCTTCCTGCCCTTCCGGCCCAGCATGGTGAACTTCCGCACCCACCGCAAGATCGTGGTCATCGATGCACTCTATGGCTTCACCGGCGGCATCAACGTGGACCGGGTCGAGTCGGTTGCCTGTGTGGGTGCGACCGCTTCGCGCGACACGCACCTGGCGCTCAAGGGCAGCGCGGCGCTGGACCTGCAGCGGATCTTCCTGGAGGACTGGCTGTATGCGGGCGCGCGCTCCGGCCACCTGGCGCGGCTGGACAAGGCGCTGACCACGCCGCAGGACATTCTGGCCTGGTTCCCGCTGCCCCCCGACGAGCCCCGCGACGAGAGCCAGCCCTGGGTGCAGATCATCGATTCCGGCCCGGACCGCAGCGAGTACGCCATCTACCGCTATTTCTTTGCCGCCATGTCGTCGGCGCGCCGGCGGGTCTGGATCACCACGCCCTACTTCATCCCGGACGAATCGATCCTGACCGCACTGACCACGGCAGCCGGGCGCGGCCTGGACGTGCGACTGCTGGTGCCGATGGAGTCCGACCAGCTGCTGACGGGGCTGGCCGCCTCCACCTTCGTGGAGGAGGTGCTGGCCCGGCGCGTGAAGGTCTATGCCTACGTGCCGCGATTCATCCACGCCAAGACGCTGGTCATCGACGACGAGCTGTCGATGATCGGCACGGCCAATATGGACAACCGCAGCTTCCGGCTGAATTTCGAGGTGATGGCGGCCATCTACGACAAGAAGACCACGTCCGAGATGGCGAGGCAGTTCCTGAAGGATCTGGAATCGGCCACGCAGCTGCATGCCGATCACCAGCCCGACAGCTTCAATCAGCGGATGGTGGCCAGTCTGGCACGGCTGGCGGCGCCGCTGCTGTAAGTCAGGACAGCCCTGTCATGGGCCTGTCCGTGCTCCGGGCACGGGCGCCAAACACGCCCATCAGAGCCAGCGGCGGCGCGCCACCTCGTCGCTGTCGCGTGCATCCACCCAGCGCTCCTCACCGTCCGCGGTGGTTTCCTTCTTCCAGAACGGGGCCTCGGTCTTCAGGAAGTCCATGATGAAGCGGCTGGCCTCGAAGGCGGCGTCACGGTGGCGCGAGGCCACGGCCACCAGCACGATCTGCTCGCCCGGGGCCAGCGGTCCCACGCGGTGGATGACGGTGACGCCCAGCAGCGGCCAGCGCGCCTGGGCCCGCTGGCAGATGTCGGCCAGCGACTTTTCGGTCATGCCCGGATAGTGCTCCAGCGTCATGCCGGTCACGCCGTCGCCCTGGTTGCTGTCGCGCACGTAGCCCACGAAGGAGGCGACGGCCCCCACTTCCCGCGTGAGCGCCTGCAGGCGCTTCAACTCGGCGCCGACATCGAAGTCCTGGGTCTGGACGTGGATGAGGGGGACCACGGCGGACACGGATCAGCCCCCCGTCACCGGCGGGAAGAACGCCACTTCGGCGCCCTCGTGCAGCGGGGTGTCGGGTGTGGCCATGGCCTGGGCCACGGCGGCCCGCAGGGTGTCCTTGCCGCTGACGGGCGGCGTGAAGACTTCGGCCCAGGGGCCTCCCCGGGCGGCCAGGTGCTGGCGCAGGGCGCCGACGGTCTGCACGTCAGCCGGCAGCACCAGGCGCTCGGAGGCCAGTCCCAGACGTTCGCGCAGGCTGGCAAAGAACAGCAGTTCGATGTTCATGGTTCAGTTCAGCAGCTCGGCAAAGGACAGGAAGCGCACCGCATCGCCCTGCCGGATGACCTGACCGGGCGGGTTGTCGATGAGGCCGTGCCCCACGACGGCCGAGGTGAGCACGGCGGAGCCCTGCTGGCGGAACAGGCCCAGGCGGCCGTCGGGCAGATGCACAGCGCGCAGGAACTCGCGGCGGCGATCAGGGTTGGTCCAGTCGAAGCCGCTGATGAGCGTGACGGCCTGTGGCTCGACGGCCTGGATGCCCTGCAGCCGCAGCAGGAAGGGGCGCACGAACAGCAGGAAGGTGACGAAGGCCGAGACGGGGTTGCCGGGCAGGCCGATGAAATGGGCAAAGCTGCCGGGAACGGCGGCGCGTGCGCCTTCGGGGCCGTGGCGCCCCACCCGCCCGTAGGCCAGCGGCCGGCCAGGCTTGATGGCCACGCGCCACAGGTCAATCTGTCCCTCGGCCTCGACGGCCGGGCGCACGTGGTCTTCCTCGCCCACCGAGACGCCGCCGGCGCTGATGATCAGGTCGGCGCCTTTGGCCGCCTCGCGCAGGGCCTGACGGGTGGCCTCCCGCGAGTCGGGGACGATGCCCAGATCCAGCACCTCGCAGCCCAGCCGGCGCAGCAGCGCGTTGAGCACGAAGCGGTTGGAGTTGTAGATGCCGCCGGCCGGCAGCGGCTGGCCGGGCATGACCAGCTCGTCGCCAGTAAAGAAGCAGGCCACGCGCGGACGGCGGCGCACCTCCAGCGTGGCCGCGCCGATGGATGCGGCCAGACCGACAGCGGCCGGGGTGAGGCGTGCCCCTTCGGCCAGCACGGTACTGCCGGCGGCGATATCCTCGGCCCGACGGCGCACCCAGGCGCCCGATGCGGGCTGCACCCGGAAGCGCACACCCGTGCCCTCACCTCCCGGCAGGGGCAGGCCGGCTTCCACTTCCTCCTGCATCACCACGGCATCGGCGCCGGGCGGCAGGGCCGCACCGGTGAAGATGCGCGCCACGGTGCCGGGCTGAAGCGGCTGGCCCTGATGGCCGGCGGGGATGCGCTGCGAGACGGGAAACACCGAGTCCGGGTTGGCCGCCAGGTCGGCGGCTCGCACGGCGTAGCCATCCATCTGGGCATTGTCCCAAGGGGGAACATCCAGCGAGGACACCAGCGCCCGGGCCAGCACGCGCCCGTCGGCATTCATGGTGTCGATGGTCTCGGTACCCGGCAGCGTGTCGGCGTGCGACAGCAGGCGGGCGAAGGCGTCGTCGAAGGGAAGCAGTGCAGACATGGCGCTAGGGGGCGTCGGAGGTTCCGGAAGGCTGACGACCGGGCACGGTGGCGGAGGAACCGACCCGGGCCAGGATGAAGGCGGTGACGGCATCCGGGTCGTTCAGATCCAGCAGCGGCAGCGGCACGTCCAGCGGCGCATCGGTGGCGATGGCCTGGATCCAGGGATCGTCGAGGTGCAGCAGGGGCTTGCCCAGCGCCGGCCGGTGGACCTCGATCTTGGGGATGGCGGCTGTCTTGAAGCCCTCGATGAGCACCACGTCACTGGGACTCATGCGGGCCAGCTGCGCCTCCAGCCCCGGTTCGGTCTGGCCTCGCAGCTCGTGCATCAGCACCCAGCGCTGGTCAGTGGTGAGCAGGACCTCGGTGGCGCCGGCCTGGCGATGCCGCCAGGAATCCTTGCCCGGGGAGTCAAAGTCGAAGCGATGGTGGGCGTGCTTGATGACCGAGACCTTCCGGCCAGCGGCCACCAGGCGCGGAATGACCTGCTCGATGAGCGTGGTCTTGCCCGAGCCTGAGTAGCCGGCAAAGCCGAAGACAAGGCCATGGCGCGCGCCCTGCCCCACTGGCGCCGCCATCAGGTGCGCGCGGCCACGTAGGCCTTCAGCAGCGCGGCATCGGCGGGCATGCGCACGTAGCGCTGCACGCGGTGCTCCAGGTCGGCCAGCGCCTCGGGCACCGGCGGCTGCTGGCCCGTGGCCTCGACGATGCTCTCGGCGAACTTGGCCGGCAGTGCGGTCTCCAGGCAGATCATCGGGATGCCGGGCTCGCGGTACTGCTGGGCCACCTTCAGGCCGTCGGCCGTATGGGTATCGACAAGCACGCCGCGCTCGTCGTGCCACTTGCGGATGGTCTGCAGGCGATCGGCATGGCAGCTGCTGCCCGAGACGAAGCCCCACTCGGCAGCGCGGGCGAAGGCATCGGTGCTGGACAGATCGAACTCGCCGGTCTGGCCCAGCTGCTGCCAGAGGGCCTTCAGACGCTCTGCGTCACCGTCAAGCAGGTCGAAGACGAAGCGCTCGAAGTTGGAGGCCTTCGAGATGTCCATCGACGGGCTGGAGGTGGCGTGCGTCTCGCGGGCGCTGCGCACGCGATAGCGGCCAGTACGGAAGAACTCGTCCAGCACGTCGTTCTCGTTGGTGGCCACCACCAGGCGGCGGATGGGCAGGCCCATGCGCCGGGCGATATGGCCCGCCAGCACGTTGCCGAAGTTGCCGCTGGGCACGGTGAACGAGACCTGCGCCGGCCGGCCGTTGGCATCGGTCGGATGCGCGGCGGTGGCCTGCAGGTAGCCCCGGAAGTAGTAGACCACCTGGGCCACCACGCGCGCCCAGTTGATGGAGTTGACGCTGCCGATGTGGTGGCGCTTCTTGAACGCCAGGTCGGAGGCCAGGGCCTTGACCAGGTCCTGGCAGTCGTCGAACACGCCCTCGATGGCGATGTTGTGGATGTTGTCGTCCATCAGGCTGAACATCTGGGCGCGCTGGAAGGCGCTCATCCGTCCGGCCGGCGACAGCATGAAGACGCGCAGCCGCTGGCGGCCACGCATGGCGTACTCGGCCGCACTGCCGGTGTCACCCGAGGTGGCGCCGACGATGTTGAGCCAGCGATCCTGCTTGAGCAGCGTGTACTCGAAGAGCCGACCCAGCAGCTGCATGGCCATGTCCTTGAAGGCCAGCGTGGGACCGTTGGACAGGTGCTGCACCAGCAGCGAACCGCGTTCGACGCTGGCCGCTTCCAGCTCGGTCAGCGGGGTGATGGCCCGCGTGCCGAAAGTCTGTGCCGTGTAGGTTTCCTCGACAAGCCGCTTCAGATCGTCGGCAGGAATATCGTCGCAGTAGCGGCTGAGCACTTCGAAGGCCAATTGGGCATACGACAGGCTGCGCCAGCCCTGCAGGGTGTCGTTGTCGACCTGCGGAATGCTGGCAGGCATGACGAGGCCGCCATCGGGCGCCAGTCCGCCCAGCAGGATGTCGCTGAAGCGCAGCGGGGGCATGCCGCCCCGGGTGGAGATGTATTCCATGGTCGTTCAGTCCAGCGCCTCGACCCGCAGCCGCACCGGAGCAGCCGTCACGGAAGGCAGGGCCTCGATGCGCCGGCTGGCGATGTCGATGCACTTCTCGACCGTGCGGTGGGTCATGAGGATGATGTCGGTGGTGTTGGCCCCCTCGGAGGGCTGGCGCTGCAGCATGGCGTCGATGGAAACACCCTCGTCGGCCATGATGCGGGTGATGTCGGCCAGCACGCCCGGCTCGTCGCGCACCGGAATGCGCAGGTAGTAGGCGGTCTCCATCTCGGAGGCCGGCAGCACCGGCACCTGCTGCAGCTGGTCCTGCTGGAAGGCCAGGTAGGGGACACGGCTTTCGGGCGCGACCTCGATCTGACGGGCCACGTCCACCAGGTCAGCCACCACGGCACTGGCGGTGGGCAGCTTGCCGGCGCCCGGACCGTAGTAGAGGGTCTCGCCCACGGCGTCGCCCTTGACCCAGACGGCGTTCATTGCGCCCTCGACGTTGGCCAGTAGGCGGCGCGCCGGGATGAGCGTGGGATGCACGCGCAGCTCGATGCCCTCGGCACGACGGCGGGCGATGCCCAGCAGCTTGATGCGGTAGCCCAGCTGGTCGGCATAGGTGAAGTCCTCGGCCGCCAGCTTGCTGATGCCCTCGATGAAGGCACCGTCGAACTGCACGGGCACACCGAAGGCGATGGAGGCTAGCAGCGTGGCCTTGTGGGCGGCATCGATGCCCTCGATGTCGAAGGTGGGATCGGCCTCGGCATAGCCCAAGCGCTGCGCCTCGGCCAGCGCCACATCGAAGCTGATGCCCTTGTCACGCATCTCGGACAGGATGAAGTTGGTGGTGCCGTTGATGATGCCGGCCACCATCTGCACGCGGTTGGCCGAGAGCCCCTCGCGCAGCGCCTTCACGATGGGAATGCCGCCGGCCACGGCAGCCTCGAAGGCCACCATCACGCCCGCCTCGCGGGCGCGGGCAAAGATCTCGTTGCCATGCACGGCCAGCAGCGCCTTGTTGGCAGTGACGACCTGCTTGCCCTTGGCAATGGCGGCCAGCACGACATCACGGGCCAGCGTAGTGCCCCCCATCACCTCCACCAGCACATCGATGGCAGGGTCGTTCGCGATGTCGAAAGGATCGCTGCTGAGCGGAATGTCGGGACCCACCAGCGTGCGGACTTCCTCGGGGTCACGCACGACGACGCGACCGATCTGGATGGTGCAGCCGGCGCGCCGGCTGATCTCGGCAGCGTTGTTCTTCAGCACCTCGAATACGCCGCTGCCCACGGTACCCATGCCGAGCAGCCCGACCTTGATCACTTTCATACGATGGAATGACTCCTGGTTCTTTCTGTCCTGTGCAGCGGACCTGCCTGCCGACAGCGCCCGCCTTTCGTTGTTGTCAGCCGACCCGGCCGTGGCGCGAGCGATAGTCGGCCAGGAAGCGATCGATGCGCCGGAAGGCCTCGGTCAGGTCGTCGGAATTGGGCAGGAACACGACACGGAAGTGGTCGTGCTCCGGCCAGTTGAAGCCAGTGCCCTGCACCAGCAGTACCCGCTCGCGTTCCAGCAGCTGCAGGATGAAGCGCTGGTCGTCGTCGATCGGATACATCTGCGGATCGAGGCGCGGGAAGAGATAGAGGGCTGCGCGCGGCTTGTAGCAGCTCACGCCCGGAATGCTGGTGATCATCTCCCAGGCCAGATCGCGCTGGCGCGCCAGCCGCCCGCCGGGCTGCACCAGCTCGTTGATGCTCTGATAGCCGCCCAGCGCGGTCTGGATGCCCAGCTGGCCGGGCACGTTGGCACACAGCCGCATGGAGGCGAGCATGTTCAGACCTTCCAGATAGTCGGTCGCCCCGCGCTTGTCGCCCGAGATGATCATCCAGCCGGCCCGGTAGCCGCAGGCGCGGTAGTTCTTGGACAGGCCGTTCATGGTGATGCACAGCACGTCATCGGCCAGCGAGGCGATGGAGGTGTGCGTGGCACCATCGTAGAGGATCTTGTCGTAGATCTCGTCGGCAAAGACGATCAGGCCGTGCTGGCGGGCGATCTCCAGGATCTCCTTCAGCAGGTCGTCCGGATACAGCGCGCCGGTGGGGTTGTTGGGGTTGATGATGACGATGGCACGCGTGCGCTCGGTGATCTTGGCGCGGATGTCGTCCAGATCCGGCAGCCAGCCCGCGCCCTCGTCGCACATGTAGTGCACGGCCGAGCCGCCCGAAAGGCTGACTGCCGCCGTCCACAGCGGGTAATCAGGCGTGGGCACCAGCACCTCGTCGCCCACGTCCAGCAGCGCATTGAGCGACAGCACGATCAGCTCGCTCACGCCGTTGCCGATACAGATGTCGTCGACCGTGACGCCGCGAATGCCCTTGAGCTGCGAGTAGTGCATGACGGCCTTGCGCGCCGAGAAGAGGCCCTTGGAATCCGAATAACCGGAGGCATCGGCCAGGTTGGCCATGATGTCCTGGCGAACCTCGTCGGGCGCATCGAAGCCGAAAGGCGCCATGTTGCCGATATTCAGCTTGATGATGCGCTGGCCGTCCTCCTCCATCTGCCGGGCCCGGGCCAGCACCGGTCCGCGGATGTCGTAGCAGACGTTGGCCAGCTTGGCAGACTTGTGGATGGTCTTCATGATGACTGCGGGCACCGTGAAAGGTGCGGTACTATGGGAATGACCGCATAATGTACACCGGCTGCGGCCCATCCCGCACCTACGCATCACCGTCGGCAGGTTTCAGCCCGCCCGCCGGCCCCATCCATGAAACTGCACCCCGACCACCACGACGATCTCAACGCCATCACCGCCTACGGTACCGGCTGGGTGGAAGTCAACGGGGCACGGCACGAAGGGCCGCTGCTGCTGCGTCCGCAGGGCCCGGTGCAGCCCTGGTCCATCGACGGTCTGGCGGCACTCACGCCCGAGACCTTGCTGGCACTGGCCGAGCCGCGCCCGGAAGTCATCCTGCTGGGCACCGGTGCACGCCTGCAGTTTCCGCCGCCCTCGTGCTCGCGCCCACTGTTGCAGGCCGGCATCGGTCTGGAAACCATGGATTCGGTGGCGGCGTGCCGTACCTACAACATCCTGATGGCCGAAGGCCGCCAGGTCCTGCTCGCCCTGGTGGCTGCGCCCTGATCGTCGGCGCCCCTCCCACCTGCGCGGCCCCTGCCCCCTCGAATTCCTGATTCTCCCGCTCATGCAAACATCCTCCGCGCCTGCCCACGCCCCCGTCCTGAAGATCGGCCAGAAGGTGCCCGACTTCACGGCTGAGACCACGGCCGGCCCCCTGAACTTCAGCGAGCTCAATGGCCGGATGGTGGTGCTCTACTTCTACCCGAAGGACAGCACCCCGGGCTGCACGAATGAAGCCAGCGACTTTGCCGCAGCCTGGCAGGACTTCCTCACCGCCGGCGCCGAGGTGTACGGCATCTCGCGCGACAGCCTGAAAAGCCACGCCAACTTCCGCCAGAAGCTGGAGCTGCCCTTCGCGCTGATCAGCGACCCCGATGAGGCGCTCTGCACGCTGTTCGACGTCATCCGACTGAAGAACATGTATGGCAAGCAGGTGCGTGGCATCGAGCGCTCCACCTTCCTCATCAACCGCGCCGGCGTGCTGGTCAAGGAGTGGCGCAAGGTGAAGGTCCCTGGCCATGTGGCCGACGTGCTGGCCGCCGTCCGGGAGCTTCACGCCTCACCTTCCCACGCCTTCTGATACCCCGACCCTTTTCCACGGCCAGGGCCCTTGCCCGCCGCCTGTCCCATGCCGCTCCCCAAAGCCCCCACCACCCGAGGTGAACGCCTCGACATCAAGGCTGCCTCGCGCAACAAGGCCAAGCTGCCGGCCAGCCGCCGCAGAAAGAGCGCGGCGGCCCAGGCCGAGGCCGACCCGGCGCTGGAACTCGCCCTCGACCCGGTCGCCACGCCCGTGGCCGAAGCCGTGTCGCCGCCGGCTGCCACGACAGCCCGAGGTCAGGACACAGGCAAGGAACACGCTGCCGGCAAGGCTGGTGGTCGCGTCCAGGCCACGGCCCCGGTCAGCAGCCCTGCCGCATCGGCCACAGGTGCTGCACAGCCGGCGGCAGGCACCCGGCCCGGCACCGAGGGCCGCCCCGCTCAGGGCAGCACCCAGACAGCCGCGCTGCTCAGCGCGCCTCCCGCAGGAGCCACGCCCGAT
>CAUVLK010000065.1:0-9343 GCA_963552635.1 uncultured Lautropia sp.
ACCACCGGCCCCATGACCCGCGACGAGCTGAAGGACCTGGCCTGCCTGGGCTTCTCGGCCGACATGGTGATGCAGTCGTTCTGTCACACCGCCGCCTATCCCAAGCCGGTGGACGTGAAGACGCACCGCGAGCTGCCTGCCTTCATCAGCAACCGCGGTGGCGTGGCGCTGCGTCCGGGTGACGGCGTCATCCACTCGTGGCTCAACCGCCTGCTGCTGCCCGACACCGTGGGTACTGGCGGCGACAGTCACACGCGCTTCCCGATCGGCATCAGCTTCCCGGCAGGTTCGGGTCTGGTGGCCTTCGGCGCCGCCACCGGCGTGATGCCGCTGGACATGCCGGAAAGCGTGCTGGTGCGCTTCAAGGGCGAGCTGCAGCCCGGCGTCACGCTGCGTGACCTGGTGCATGCCATTCCGCTCTACGCCATCAAGGCGGGGCTGCTCACCGTGGCCAAGGCCGGCAAGAAGAACATCTTCTCGGGTCGCATCCTGGAGATCGAGGGTCTGCCCAATCTGAAGGTCGAGCAGGCGTTCGAGCTGTCCGATGCCTCGGCCGAGCGCTCGGCGGCCGGCTGTACGATCAAGCTCGACAAGGAGCCGATCATCGAGTACCTCAAGTCGAACATCATTCTGATGAAGAACATGATCGCCGACGGGTACCAGGACGCCAAGACGCTGGCACGCCGCATCGAGAAGGTCGAGCAGTGGCTGGCCAATCCGCAGCTGCTGGAAGCGGATCCCGACGCCGAATACGCGGCCGTGATCGAGATCGACATGAACGAGATCAAGGAGCCCATCGTCTGCTGTCCGAACGACCCGGACGATGCCAAGCTGCTGTCCGACGTGGCCGGCACCAAGATCGACGAGGCCTTCATCGGCTCGTGCATGACCAACATCGGTCACTTCCGCGCAGCAGCCCGTCTGCTGGGTGGCCAGCGTGACATCCCCGTCAAGCTGTGGGTGGCACCGCCCACCAAGATGGACCAGAACGAGCTGATCAAGGAAGGTCACTACGCCGCCTTCGGTACCGCCGGTGCGCGCACCGAGATGCCGGGCTGCTCGCTGTGCATGGGCAACCAGGCCCAGGTGCGCGAAGGGGCCACCGTCATTTCCACCAGTACCCGCAACTTCCCCAACCGGCTGGGCAAGAACACCAACGTGTTCCTGGGCTCTGCCGAGCTGGCGGCCATTGCGTCGCGCCTGGGCAAGCTGCCCACGCCGCAGGAGTACCTGAAGGAAATGGGCGTGGTGGATTCCGACAAGGACAGCATCTACCGCTACATGAACTTCGACCAGATCCCCGAGTACGTGGAAGTGGCAGAAGGTCAGAAGAACGCACTGGAACAGCATCCCTGAGATGCCTGCCCGGTGCGCGGGCAGGGGCCCGGCTTCATGCCGGGGCCCGACAGCGTACCGGGCACCCCGCAGCAGTTGATGCAAGAAGAACGGCCTCCCTCGGGAGGCCGTTTTGCTGTTCAGGCACCTGGTTCAGGTACCGGCGCCTGGTTCATGAGCGGAGTTCATGAGTCAGGTTTCAGGTGCCGGAGTTCAGGCACCTGGGGGCGGGTACCCGGGGGCGGACACCCGGGCCGGCGCCTGGATGGCAGGACATCACGCAGAGGACCAGGGCCGGATCTGCACCAGCTCGTCGTCATCGGCATGGTCGATGAGGATGGCGCGAACACGCTCCTGCCACACTTCCCCGAAGCGCTGCATTTCGGCCGGGGTGGCATAGCCGCTGACCGCCTTGGGCAACAGTGCCTGCATGTCGGGGTGGAAGGGGATGATGCCGGCATTCAGTTCAACCTGAACGGCGGCGCCCGTGTCGCGGCGCTTCAGCACCAGCATGCCATCGATGGAAGCGGCGCCGTACTGCAGCAGGTCCTGTCGCTTGAAGCGGTGCGCCGGGCCGATGCCATGGAAGCCGGTCTCGGCGGCGGCCCCCGTCAGCAGCGTGGCCACGGAGGCAATCACGCCGGTCGTGCCTACGTTGCGCTCGTCGCGCATCAGCACGTCGATGTTGCCGCGCTCGGGAATGTCGTCGCCGTACAGGGCCTTCAGGCCACGGATGACCATCAGCCAGCTGCCGGCCACGGTGGGGCAGGAGTGGCCAGCCAGCCGCACGGCATCCAGGTAGCGATAGGTGAGGATGCCGTCACGCGTGGCGCCCAGGAAGCGGGCCAGACCGTCCTGCACCGTCAGCGTGGGCGCCTGGTCGAAGAAGGCCGGGTAGCCTGCCGAGTTGAAGGCCAGCGGGTCGGAAGTCGGCGCCAAATGGCCATTGGTCTGGGAAGGCTGACCCGGCCGGAAGGCAGGGGCATCAAGGGGAGCAGTCGGAGTCAGGGTAGCAGGCATCGTTTCATCTCTTGGAAGCAGGGCCGTCATGGGCTGCCTATAGAGATAACACGCGATGCCGGACGCAGACTTGACAACCGGCAATTGCCGGAGCGGATGTTCCGCGCGCGCTTGACGCCACTGCAGGTCTCGTCGCCCCCATTGGGGGAAAGGATGCCGCCCGTCACACGCAGCGGCAGTACAGGCCCGCAGGGGCTGGAAGCCGGGTTGCAGGCCCTGCTTCCAGTCAGCCGGACAGTGCCGTCAGAACGTCATCCGGAACGTGGCGCTGAAGAAGCGCGGCTGGCCATAGTTGGCGTAATCCAGGTTGGCCCAGTATTTCTTGTCCAGGGCGTTCGTGACGGCCAGCGTGAGGCGGTAGGTATCGGTGAAGTCCCAGCTGGCGTACAGATCCAGCAAAGGCTTGCTTTTCTCGGTCACGTATACGCGGCCGCTGGGCGAGGGGACGTTGTACGCTTCAAGCTTGCTCTGCCAGGTCAGGAATCCGCCCAGCTGCAGCGGGCGCAGTTCGCCACTGAAACGGTAGTCGCTGCCCAGTTGCAGCTGCCAGGTGGGGAAGTTTGCCCACAGCTGGTCGCTTTCCTGACGGGTGACCTTGGCTCGTGTCAGCGCCGCCTTCAGATTCCAGTCGGGCTGTACCTTGCCGATCAGCTCCACGTCGAAGCCCTTGCCCTTGGTGCCGTCGACCGTGCGGTACGGGGTGGATCCGTCGGGCAGGCTGTTGGGCGCAGCGTCGGCATTGACCACAGCGAAATTGTCCTGTTTGGTCTCAAAGACCGCCAGATTCAGGTCCAGTTCGTGGGCCAGTGCCATCTTCAGGCCCACTTCGCTGTTGCTGCCCACGGCGGGCTTGAGTGGAACGTTGTTCACGTCGCGGTAGTTCTGCGGATTGAAGATGCGCGTGTGGCTGGCGTAGGCGGCCAGCGACGGCGTGATGTCGTAGACCACGCCCAGGTAGGGCGACACCTTGTGCTTCACTTCCTGCCGTGCCGAGACACCGGTGAGTGCGCCGCTGGTGTCATGGTTCTTCTGCTTGCTGGTCCAGCGCGTGACGCGCGCACCGGTCAGCAGCGACAGTGGTTCGGTCAGCCGCCAGCGGGCCGAGGCATACAGGCCGGTCTGTTGCACCAGGGTGTCGTCGCGGGCGCCGGTCTTGCTGACGGCAGGTTTGGGGGCGCTGCCGTCCCAGGTATGGACGTTGGCAATGTCATGGCGCCAGTTGGACGTGCTGGCAAAGGTATCGCTCTTGCTGAGGGTGCGGGTGCTGCTCACCCCCACGGTCAGGTCGTGTTCCCGGCCGCCCAGATGAAGCTTGCCGGCCAGATAGGCGTCCAGACTGTTGCGGGTCTCGCGCGCTTCCCCGGGATAGGCATACAGGGTGACACCGCTGCCGGTAGCCTTGTCGATGAAGGGCGCATCGGAAGGTGTGGCCCCATAGCCGTAGGTGATCAGACTGTGGGTCTTGCCGGTGGTATGGTCCAGGTTGGCCTTGAATGTCCAGTCGTCATTGATCTGGTGGCTGACCGAAGCGAATGCCGTGCCCGAGGTGCGCTCCCAGCGTGTCCAGGATGGCGAGAAGCTGGTGGAAACCGGCAGGTTGGCCAGCGTGCCGTCGGTGTTGAAGCGGGGGATGGCGCCCCAGACGGGCGCCTTGGGCGCGTTTTTCTGGCGCTGGTAGCCCACGGAAACTTCGGTGGCCGGCCCCAGATCCGCTTCCACCACACCCAGGAAAGCCAGCTTGTTCTCTTCGTAGCGCTTGTAGAAGCTGTGCTTCTTCTGCGGCGCCAGCACGAAGCGGCTGCGCACCGAGCCATCCGTGGTGATGGGCACGTTCACGTCGGCTACTGTGCGGTAGTAGTCCCAGCGCCCGACGCTGATGTCCACGGTGCCGCCGAACTCGCGGGTGAGACGCTTTCGGATCAGGTTGACCGTGGCCGATGGCGTGCCCACCCCGGTGAGGATGCCGTTGGCGCCGCGTACCAGGTCCACCCGTTCGTAGAGTGCGGTGTCGTATTCCTGGTTGGTTTCGCCGCTGTAGCTGGGCATGCCGTCGACCTGGAAGTCCTTGATCACGAAGCCCCGGGTGTAATAGAGCGGTCGCTGGGTGTCGTGGAGCGAGGTCATCACACCCGTCATGTGCCGCATCACGGCATCCACACTGGTCAGCGATTCATCATCCATCTGCTTGCGAGTGGTGACGCTGACTGATTGCGGCGTTTCCCGTGCCTTCAGCGGCAGCCGGATGCTGGCGTTCTCGCGCGCGCCCGTGACGGTCAGGCTCTCCAGCGTGGCATGGTATGAGGTGATGGTGCTTTTCTGTGGTGGCCGTGGTCGCGGGGCATTCATGCCGTCGCTGGCGCTTTGGGTCTGCTGTGCCAGTGCGGGCATGACAAACAGGCTGGCAACCATGACGGCGAGGCCGTGGCGGGCGAAGGGAAGGGGCAGGGTGAAGGAGGTCATGATGCATGTTCCGCCCTGAGCGCGGGCGATGGAAGAAGAGCGATAAGGGCGTTGCGGGTAAAAAAAAGGGTGTCTTGCAACACCCTTGAAAAGTGAGTGTCCCCGCAACAGGGCGGACGACACGGACGGAGATTGATTGCGCGCCTGTCAGGAGCAGGTCCGCGGGATGGGACGGGGCTGCATGGTCCGATGCGCACCTTCAGCGGGCAGAGGGTGCCTGTCTCTGGATCATGAGCGGATGAAAGGGTGCTGCTGTGAGATCTTCCGGATGCCTTCGCCTGCAGTGTCTGCGAAAACGTCCGGAGTGTCCGTCATCCCCGGATTGCTTCTGGTCGGGTTGCGGTGGTAAGTCTATCAATTGTGATAATCATTATCAATATGTAGGTATGAAAAAAGCCTTCATGGGGAAGGCCTTCGGGTGACTCGTGGTTCAGGCTGATCCGACTGACCCCGCAGGGCCAGCATGCCTGAGCTGTCCGGAACATGCCGGCCGTCCGGCCGTGCGGAGGGTACGCATACGGCCGGAGACCTTGAACGCAGCCTTACGGCTTGGCGGCTGCCGGGGCGGCCAGCGCCTTGACGGGTGTCATGCCCAGCACGCCTGCCGAGGACGGCCCCTGCACTTCGCCGACATAGAGCTGGATGCGGGCGCGGAAGCGTTCGACGGCATCACGGTCGGCCATGAAGCGCTCGAAATTGCTGAGGTTGGCGCTGCTGTATTCCCAGATGGGCCGGTAGCCGTCCGGGGGCGGAACGTCATTGCGCACCGACCACATGTACCAGACATTCTTCTGGGTGTCCTTGTCCAGCAGCCAGCTCAGGTACAGGCGGGCGGACTCGGGATGGCGCGTGCCCTTGATGATGGCGGCGCGCTGGGCCCAGGCCACGAAGCCGTCGTTGGTGGGAATGGAAAAGCGCACCGGGCTGCCGGCATCGGGCTTCAGGCTGCCGTCGGTCGTGAAGGTGACGGGGTACTTGCCGCTGGCGACGGCATCAGCGGGGGCCTGGGTGCCGCGCACGAAGTGCGGCTCCTGCTCCATGAATTTTTCCATCCATTCCCAGCCGTGGCGGTCGATGGTCTGCTTGTACCAGAAGAGCACCGCATCGTCGTCGTTGGGATAGGTGGAGATGATCTTGCCCTTCAGGGCCGGGTCCAGGTAGTCATGGGCGTTGCTGGGGGCCGGGATGCTGCCCAGGGCCTTGGTGTTGGCGAGGTTGCTGAAGGCATCCACGAAGACGCCGGTCCAGGCGCCGGTCTGATCCTTGAAGCTGCTGTAGATGTGATCCCAGCCGCGCGGCTTGTAGGCCAGCAGGCGGCCTTCACGACGCCAGCGTGGAAAGTCCTGCAGCGTCTGCAGCTGCACCACGTCAGCCACGACCTTGCCATCGGCAAACTGCTGGTCCAGCCGGGCGTTGTGCACCTTGCTGTAATCCACCACCACGTCCAGGGTCATGCCTGGGAAGCGTTTCTCGAAGGCCGCCTTGATGCCGTTCTGTTGATCGGGCGTGTCGCCGCCCGCATAGACCACCAGCGTGCCGCCCTCCTTCAGGGCTTCCTTGTGGATCTGGTCGAGCGATCGGCTTTCGATCTCGGCGGCGCGGACCGACTGGCCAAACAGGGCCAGCGTGACAGCGGCGAGGGCAAGATATTTCTTCATGGGTGGCAGTATGACTTGCATCCCGATCCCGGCATGTTGGCGGTACCGGCGGGGTCACGAGGTTGGGTACAGGGGCGAAACGGCCGGGGCTGGGTGCGACGACAAGGGCTGCCCAGCCAAGCGGCTTGCGCATCACGATGACCGTTTTGAACGGAATGATGCATTTCAGAAATTTTAGTCAGAACTGTAAGAAAATACCTACAAAACCTGTTGCATCCAGGTATTCCCGTCAGTCCTGCTGCCCAACTGCATGCCCTGCAGCCTGCCTGTCAGCCTTTGAGTAGGTTTTCCAGGGCCGCGTCCAGCGTGGGGTGGTGGAAGCTGTAACCCTCGGCCAGCAGTCTGGCCGGTTCCACGTGCTGGCCGTCCAGCACCAGATCGGCCTGCTCTCCCATGACGGCGCGCATCAGGCCGGCCGGCAGCGACAGCCACAGCTTGCGGTGCAGCAGCCGGGCAGCGGTCTGCGCGAATTCCTGCTGGGTGGTGTCTTGTGGCGCCGTGAGGTTGAAGACGCGCCAGGGCTGGTCGACCGGTTGCCGGGCGATGAACTGGATGGCGGCCACCACATCGTCCATGTGGATCCAGCACACCGGTTGCTGGCCACTGCCGATACGCCCGATGCCAAGGCGCACGGGCTTGAGCAGCTGGGGCAGGATGCCGCCCCCTTTGCCCAGCACCACGCCCAGCCGGCAGATGGCCACGGGCACGCCGCTTTCGCGGTGCAGTTCCTGGGCGCTGGCCTCCCACAGCTGGCACAGCCGCGAGACGAAGACGTCCTGCGGTGCCGAGCTTTCGTTGCAGCGCGCCTGCCACTGCTGGCGGCTGCCGTTGCCGTAGAAGCCCACGGCCGAGGCCTGGATGATGAGGCGTGGCTTGTGCGCATGGCGCTTGAGCCACTGGGTGATCTGCTGGGTGGGACCCTGGCGGCTGGCCAGCAGCGTGCGCTTGCGGGCGGTGTTCCAGCGGCCTTCGCCCACCGAGGCGCCGGCCAGGTTGATGAGCAGGTCGGGCTGGACGCTGGGGTCGAGGTGGGCCAGTGCGGCCAGGGTCTCGATGCCGGGGCCGAGCCTGTCGCGGGTCTGGTCGGGGAAGCGGGTGACGACGATGACGCGCCAGTTTTTCTGCGCGAAATCAAGGGCCAGATGGCTGCCGATGAAACCGCTGCCGCCCAGAAGGATGACGACGGGCTTTTGTTCCATGAGAGCTTCCTTGCGTGGACGGATCGTCCGCTTCCCAGTATCAATGTGTCAATACTGTCACCAAATATGGTGGACTGTCCAGCGCGAGGCGCACCCTGGCGGCCGATGTCGGCAGGCCAGGCAGACGGGGTGTGCGATCTGGCCTGCGAACGGACCCGGGCTCTCGTGCCGGGTCCGGGCTTCGGGTGTCAGCCAGCGTCGGCACCGAAGAGGCCGCGTGAGAGGAACACGGCGAACAGGGGAATGACCATGATGATGTGGGCCTCGATCATGATCCACTTGCGGATACGGCGGATGTCCGCCTCGGCGGGCAGCTTGCCGTTCTCTTCCCAGGCCTGGTACCAGGCCTGAAGAGCCATGGAGACGCGCACCGACATCACGCCGACGACGAGGAACAGGAGCACCTTGATGTGCAGCATGGGCTGGGCGATGTACCAGTCGGTGCCCTTGAAGCCCAGAATGATGCGGGTGATGCCACTGATGGCCACCATGAAGCCGCAGATCATGTAGATGATGTCCACGCGCTGCAGGCGCTTGAGCACGGCTTCGTTGAACCATTCGGGACGGCAGAGGGCGCCTTCGCTGGTGAGGAAGACGACCATGGCCAGGATGCTGGCCAGATGGAAGTAGGAAAGGATGGCTTCAGAAAGCATGTCGGTTTCTTGGGTTGCGGACTGCGCCCCGACAGGGGCGGCGGTGCGGGGGCAATTCTAGAGCGCGCGGCAGTCGGTTTTCTTGCCCTTGGTCATTTCCGTGGGGCCGCCGCGCGACGGTCGGATGGGCGGGGCTGACCGGCATGTCGGCGGAAAGAGGCGACAGCCGGTGCTGGAAGCCTGGGCTATTCGGGGACGGGCAGCAGCCCGTATTCCTGCATCTGCTGGTCCACCACCTCGTCCCAGCCACGGTTGGCGGCAGGGCTGGCCGGGCTGGGATGCAGCACGTGCCCGATGTGCAGGCGGCGGGCCAGAGGGCGGTCGTCCAGTACCTCCGAGACCACGTGCTTGAGGCGTTTCTCGGCAAAGCCGCCGATGCCGATCAGCCACTGCGGCTGCAGCGCCTCGATGACGGCTGCCAGGTGACGGTCACAGGGGGCCTCCAGCGCACGCTGCTCGGCCACCGGCAGCTGCACCGGGGTGCGGTTCTTGCCCGAGGCTTCCAGGAACACCAGCGGGCAGTAGTTGATGACGATGGCCTGCGCAAAGAAATCGTCGGCACTGCCGAAGCGGCGGCCAATCCATCCCCAAAGTCGGCGACCACTCACTTCCGAGCGAGTGCACGCAAAACCGTCGATCGGACGCTTGGGATGCTGATGGGGCGGTGCCTGGACGGGGGCCTCGATGCCCATCCAGTCGCGCACTGCCGAGACCTCACCGAAGGGCACGCCGGTCTGCATCATGCCGAAGGGGCCGGGGTTCATGCCCAGGAACATGATCTTCTTGTGCCCCTGGCCATAGTGGGTCAGATAGGCGGCATGGGCGGCCCAGGCGTACTGCAGCGGGTTGTAGACGTGCGCCACTGGTGGGGCGAAGCGCAGCGCTTCCAGCTCGTCGCGCAGCCGGGCGGCCGCATCGATCAGGCGCTGGCTGGTGGCGTCGGTGGGGTGGGAAGTGCCGGAGGGAACGTCAGGAGTTTCAGCGTGGGACACGGGTCGGGACAAGGGTCTGGAATGAG
>CAUVLK010000066.1:0-9340 GCA_963552635.1 uncultured Lautropia sp.
GGCAGTGCCCGCCGCAGCGTCACTCCTGCATTTGCTGCTGTTGCTGTTGCTGCTGTTTCAGCAGGTCGGCGTAGCCCCCCTTGTTCTCGACATGGGTGTAGCCCTGCTGCAGCAGCAGCTTGCGGGCCTGCTCGGCGCGACGGCCGCTGCGGCAGTAGAGCATTACCGGCGTGTCCTTGTTGGGCACCAGCGCCGAGATCTGCCCGGCGATCTGTTCGACCGGCACGTTGTGAGCACCTTCCAGATGGCCCCCGCTGAACTCCTTGGGTGTACGCACGTCGATCCAGATGGGCTGGGCCGTCTGCGCGTCGGTCGGTGCCATCCGGGCTGCCGATGCAACATCACCTGCCTGCGTCGCCTGTGCGGCATCTGCCGCCTGGACACCGACCGCGGGCAGGGATGCCAGCACCAGGCCGCCCGAAATGGCCAGCGCAGCGCCCAAAGGCCGGAAACCAGGGCGCAGGAAGATCTTCATCATGAGTGGAGTCTCGAAAAGGAAGGGTCAGAGTGAAAAATCCAGAAAAAACAATCAGAACACGGCCTTGGACAGCCCGCGCTCCAGGTCGGCGCAGATGTCCTCGGGCGATTCCAGGCCGATGGCCATGCGCAGCTGGCCTTCGCCGATGCCGGCGGCCGCACGCGCCTCGGGGCTCATCTTGCCATGGGTAGTGCTGGCCGGGTGCGTGATGGTGGTTTTCACGTCACCCAGGTTGGCCGTCACCGACACCACCTGGCAACTGTCGACCACCTGCCAGGCGTTCTGACGAATGACGTCGGGGGTCGTGCCCTTCACCTCGAAGGCCAGCACCGGACCAAAGCCGCTCTGCTGGCGCTTGGCCAGTTCATGCTGCGGATGGCTGGGCAGGCCCGGGTAAAAGACACGCGCCACGGCCGGATGAGCTTCCAGCCAGCGTGCCACCGTCAGGGCGCTCTCGGACTGGGCGCGGATGCGCACCGGTAGCGTCTGCAAGCCGCCCAGCAGGATCCAGGCGTTGAAGGCCGACAGTGCCGGCCCCGTGTAGCGCAGCACCGGTTCGAGCTTTTCCTTCATGTAGGACTGGCAGCCCAGCACGGCCCCGCCCAGCACCCTGCCCTGGCCATCCAGATACTTGGTGGCTGAATGCACGACGACATCGGCCCCCAGTTCCAGCGGACGCTGAAGCACCGGCGTGGCAAAGGTGTTGTCCACCACCAGCAACGCGCCATGGCGATGCGCAAGCTCGGCCAGTGCCCGGATGTCGGCCACCTCGGTGGACGGGTTGGCCGGGCTCTCGACGAACAGGAAGCGCGTCTTGCCGGGCTGGATGGCGGCCTCCCAGGCCTTCAGGTCGGCAATGTCCACATAGGTGGACTGCACGCCATAGCGCTCGAAGAGTGCAAAGAGCTGCACCGTGGTGCCGAACACCGAGCGCGAGGAGACGATATGGTCCCCCTGACCGGTCAGGCTCATGGCCACCGCGTGGATGGCCGCCATGCCGGAGCCGGCCGACAGGCACATCTCGGCGCCTTCCAGCGCCGCCAGACGCTCCTGGAAGACCCGCACGGTGGGATTGCGAAAACGCGAATA
Organism: uncultured Lautropia sp.; assembly: GCA_963552635.1. Classification (GTDB taxonomy): domain Bacteria; phylum Pseudomonadota; class Gammaproteobacteria; order Burkholderiales; family Burkholderiaceae_E; genus Lautropia. The sequence goes on from CAUVLK010000066.1 coordinate 1,568, forward strand.
GATGAAGCCATCCACCTCGCCCGCAAACTTGGCAGCGGCGTGCGCGGCATTGTCATGGACGAAGCTGGAGCTGAGATAGATGGCCTCGGAGTGCTCACCGAATTCGCCCGGCTCGAAACCGGCACGCACGGCCAGCGTCTCCAGGCTGACGCCAGCCAGGCGTTCGTTCCAGGGTGCGCGCCGTGCGCTGCCGTGTCCCGGGGCAGTCGGCGCAGCGGCCGGATCGTGCGGATGAGTGTGGGTATCGGCAGGCTTGGTCATGTCATCGTTCCTGAAAGATAAAGAGAACCCAGCGCCGGAAACCCCGCAGGCGGGCAGCCCCGGCGGTGTGGTGAAGGCAGCGGCCACGCGTCTCGCAGGCGCGCTGCCACTCCACTCGAAATGCTCTGGCCGGCCCCTGTTCCGGCCAGAAATGCTTCAGCTGGCTGCGTCGGCCACCCGGCGCGCCTCGTCCGCCTTCTTGCGCGACGCTTCCAGCGCCGCCAGCGATTCAGGCGTGACATCGCCGGTGCAGTAGACGCCATCGAAGCAGGAGGCGTCGAACTGCACGGCATGCGAGCCGGAATCCCACGCAGCCTGCTTCATCGCCTCGATGGACTGATAGACCAGCGCATCAGCACCGATGGCGTCGCGGATCGCGTCGTCGTCGCGCTCGTAGGCGATCAGCTCGCTGCGGGTGGGCATGTCGATGCCGTACACATTGGGATAGCGCACCGGAGGCGCCGCGGAGGCAAAGAACACCTTGTTGGCGCCGGCCTCGCGGGCCATCTGCACGATCTCGCGCGAGGTCGTGCCGCGCACGATGGAATCATCGACCAGCAGCACGTTCTTGCCCTTGAACTCGATGCTCATGGCGTTGAGCTTCTGGCGCACCGATTTCTGGCGTACAGCCTGGCCGGGCATGATGAAGGTGCGGCCCACGTAGCGGTTCTTGATGAAGCCCTCACGGTAGGCAAGCCCCAGACGGCTGGCCAGCTGCATGGCGGACGGACGCGAGGTCTCGGGAATGGGGATGACCACGTCGATGTCCTGAAGGCGCAGCTGCTGCTCGACCGTGGCCGCCAGCTTCTCGCCCAGCCTCAGACGCACGTCATAGACCGAGGCGCCATCGATCACCGAATCGGGCCGCGCGAAGTAGACATACTCGAAGATGCAGGTGGACAGCGGACCGGCCTTGTCATAGGCCCGGCTGTGAAAGCCCCCGTCCCGGTCAATGAAGATGGCCTCGCCGGGCGCCAGATCACGCACCAGCCGGAAACCCAGGCCCTCCAGTGCCACCGATTCCGACGCCACCAGGTACTCGGTACGACCGTTCTCGGCCTCGGCCACGCCGTAGCAGAGCGGCCGGATGCCCAGCGGATCACGGAAGGCCAGCAGCCCGTAGCCGGCAATCTCGGCCACACAGGCATAGGCGCCACGCGCCCGGCCATGCAGCGCCGCCACCGCCTCGAAGATGGTGTCCGGATCCAGCGTCACGCCCCGCGCCCGCTTGTCCAGCTCGTGCGCCAGCACGTTCAGCAGCACTTCGGAATCGGAATCCGTGTTGATGTGCCGGCGGTCGCGCTGGAAGAGTTCCTGCTTGAGCGCCTCGGTATTGGTGAGGTTGCCGTTGTGAGCCAGGGTGATGCCGAACGGGGCATTCACGTAGAAGGGCTGCGCCTCTTCCAGACTCACGGCCGAACCCGCCGTGGGGTAGCGGACATGGCCAATGCCCGTACAGCCCGGCAGCGCCCGCATGTTGCGGGTGCGAAAGACGTCCCGCACCAGCCCGCTGCCCTTGTGTACCGCGAAGGTGCGACCGCTGCTGGTGCCGATACCGGCCGCGTCCTGCCCCCGATGCTGCAGAAGCAGCAGCCCGTCATACAACAACTGGTTGGCCGGCGCCTGACCGACCAGGCCCAGGATTCCGCACATGATGATGCCCCGCTGGAAGAAGAAAAACCTGACTCACGCGAACCCATGGCCCTGGGCGGGCCGAGGATTCACGGCTGGGGCTGGAACTGCCCCAAATATCTGAAACCGGCCTCGACCATGCCGTCAAGCAGCGGCCGGGCATGGGCGTCCTGCCAGGAGAGGTCCAGAGGAACACCCTGCTTCGTGGCAACGACACAGGCCATGGCCACGACCGTGATGATGACGGCTGCACGCGCTGCACCCAGCAGCGCACCGAAGAAGCGATCGAGCCCCCCCAGGCCGATGGCCCGCATGGCACGACTGACCATGGCGCCCACGAAGCGGCACAGGACGAAGAGCACGAGAAAGACGATGACCTGCAGCACCAGGGTCGGCATGGAGAAGCCGGCCACCCAGGGGGCCGCCAGCGCCGAGACGGGAGCAGTGAACAGGAAGGCCAGCACCCAGGCCGCCAGGCCGAAGGCAGTGCGCACGAAGCCGCGCCATAGGCCCATCAGGATGGACAGCACGGCGACCAGACCGATAGCCCAGTCCCAGAGAGTGGCGCTGGCAAACCAGGTGGACATGGGCGTCTCCGTATCGGTTGAAAGAGGGTCAGAGGGCGATCAGTGCAGCGGTGACCCCAGCCTGCTTGAGTGCCTGCTGGGCATGTTCGGCGTCCTCACGCGAGGCAAATGGCCCCACGCGCACCCGGATCCAGTCGCCATTGCTGGTCTTGACCGTTTCCTGATAGGCGTTGAAGCCGGCCTTGGCCACGCGATCGACAGCCGCACGGGCGCTCTTCACGTTGCTGTAGGCGCCCACCTGCACCAGAAAGCGGCGGGACTGCTGGCGGGCGGCCGGGCGTGCATTGCTGCCCGAATCGACCTGGTCGATGAGGCGGGCCAGCACGTCGGGGCGGTTGTCGGCATCGGACTGCGGCCTGCCTTGCGTCATCGGCAGCGGCTTGGGCAGCGGGGCATTGGCCGGACGCTGGGCGGTGTTGCCGGGCGAGGGAGTCGCCGGCCGGGCAGGACGGACCTGGCTGGCGGCATCCTGTCCCGCAGCCGCACCTCCCCGGCCCGTGGTGGCCTCGGACGATGCGGAACGGGCCGGCTGGGGAGACGGCGACGCTGCGGGCATCTCCGGATCCTGCCCCGTCCTTGCGCCGAGATCCGGCAGGTTCACCGAGGGCTGGTCACCAGGTGCACGGGGCGCGCCCTGACCGGGCGTGGCGGGCTGCCCGGCAGCCCCCTCTTCCAGCATCACCACCTGCTCGGGCATGACGGAGCGAGCGGCATCATCGGCCGTGGGCGGGCGGATCCAGGGCTGATCGGCCCGGGTGGAGCCGGCCGCAGCCTCGACGGTCATGGGCAGCGAACGCAGACCGGTACGCGGCTCAGATTCGAGCAGCATGGGCACGACGACGGCCGCCACCAGACACAGGGCGATCGCGCCCACCAAGCGATGGCGGGCCCTCTTCTTCTCGGCCAGCGAGGCGTCGGCAGCGGAGTCGGAACCGTTGCGGGATTTCGGGCGCGACATCAATTCGAGGGGGGCGTGGCGGACAGATCCTCGCGCACGGCGGGCAAGGCAAGCGCCACCGTGAGAAACGAGCCAAAGACGATGATTCTATCATCCGGCCCCGCCTGCCTGCGCGCCAGACGCAACCCCTCGTCGGGTGTGGTGGAACACACCACACTGCGGTCGATGCCCTTCCTGCGATCGACCAGGTCGTCGATGCCGGCCATGTGCAGGTGATCGGCCAGCATCTGCGCGGTGGTGCCGCGCGGCCCGGGCAGATCACAGCAGATCCAGTGGTCCACGTGATTGGCCAGGTGGGCAATGACGCCATCGATGTCCTTGTCGGACAGCATGCCGAAGACCGCATAGGTGGCCGGGTGATAGGCCATGTTGCCCAGATTGGCCACCAGATGCCCGGCGGCATGCGGGTTGTGCCCCACGTCCAGGATGATGGTGGGCTGCCCTGGCAGCACCTGGAAGCGTCCGGGCATCTCGACCAGCGACAGGCCGCGGCGGATGTCCTGGGCACTGACCGGCAGCTGGCCACGCACGGCCTGCAGTGCCGCCAGCACGCCCGACGCATTGAGCAGCTGGTTCATGCCACGCAGCGCCGGATAGGCCAGGCCGCTGCGCCGCGTGCCCCGCCCCGTCCAGGCCCACTGCTGGCGGTCGCCCGCATAGTTGTAGTCACGCCCCAGCAGCCACAGGTCGGCGCCGATCTCCTCGGCATGGCGCACCAGGCTCTGCGGCGGTTGCGGATCGCTGCAGATGGCGGGCCTGTCCGGTCGGAAGATGTGCGCCTTCTCCAGCGCGATGGTCTCGCGGTCGTTGCCCAGCCACTGCACATGGTCGATGGCCACGCTGGTGACGATGGCACAATCCGCATCCACGAGGTTGACGGCATCCAGCCGTCCGCCCAGACCGATCTCCAGCACCACCGCGTCCAGCGGCTCCCGCGAGAAGGCCAGCAGCATCACCAGCGTGGTGAACTCGAAGTACGACAGCGACACGTCGCCCCGCGCCAGCTCCACCTGCTCGAAGAGCGGCAACAGTGCCTCGTCGGACAGCTCCTCGCCATTGATGCGGATGCGCTCGTTGAAGCGCAGCAGGTGCGGCGAAGTGTGCAGACCCACCCGATAGCCGGCCGCGCGCAGGATGGCATCCAGCATGGCGCAGGTGGAGCCCTTGCCGTTGGTGCCGGCCACCACGAACTTCACGCCCGGCAGCTGGATGCCCAGCCGACGATAGACCTCGCCGACGCGCTCCAGCCCCAGGTCGATGGGCTTGGCGTGCCGCGTTTCCAGAAGCGTCAGCCAACCATCCAGCGTGGTCGGCAGCGTAAAGGCTGACATGGATGTGCGTCCCTCAGGCTGCAGGTGCGGGAGCAGGCGTCGGTGCCGGCTCCGGAGGCGGCTCGATCTTGGGCTCGCGCACCACCGGCGGCTGCTTCTGCAACAGCGCCGCGAGATCGGCCAGCGTCCGGCGCATGTCACGCCGGTGCACGATCATGTCGATGGCCCCCTTCTCCAGCAGGAACTCGGCCCGCTGGAAGCCCGGCGGCAGCTTCTCGCGCACCGTCTGCTCGATGACGCGCGGACCGGCAAAGCCCACCAGCGCATTGGGCTCGGCGATCACCACGTCGCCCAGGAAGGCGAAGCTGGCCGAAACACCGCCCATGGTGGGGTCGGTCAGCACCGAGAAATACGGCAGCCGCTCGGCCCCCAGCCGGCTCAGGGCCGCCGTGGTCTTGGCCATCTGCATCAGCGACAGCAGGCCTTCCTGCATCCGCGCACCGCCCGAGGCCGCAATGGAGATGAACGGGCAACGCTTCTCCAGCGCCCGTTCGACGCCGCGCGCAAAACGCTCGCCCACCACGGAGCCCATCGAACCGCCCATGAAGTCGAACTCGAAGCAGGCAGCCACCACCGGAAGCCCTTCCAGGGTGCCCTCCATCACCACCAGCGCATCGGTCTCGCCGGACGCGCTGGCCGCCTGCGACAGACGATCGGTGTACTTGCGCGAATCCTTGAACTTCAGCGCATCGACCGGACGCACGTCCTGCCCCAGTTCCTTGCGGTTTTCCGTGTCCAGCAGGCGCTCCAGGCGCAGCCGCGCGCGCAGCCGCATGTGGTGCTCACACTTCGGGCAGACGTTGAGGTTCTTTTCCAGCTCGGTGGAGTAGAGAACAGCATCGCAGGCCGGGCATTTCACCCAGAGCCCCTCCGGCACCTGCTTGGCGCGGGACGAACTGTTGGAGCGCTTGAGCCCCGGCGGCAGAATCTTGTCGAACCAGCTCATGGATCGGGTTCCTTCTGAATGAGGAATCAGGAGTTTGGGACGGGCCGGACGGCACGCAACGGCGCGTCCCGACCCTTCGGCGAATGGGACAGGGTCAGGCCGAAGCCCCCCGCTTCGGGTTGGCATCGATGGCGCTGCGCACCTCGGACAGCCACGCCTGGGCGCGAGCCGGCGCACCGGCGGGATCGCCAGCTTCCAGCACCTCGATCAGGCGGCTGCCGATGATGACGGCATCGGCAAACTCGGCCACACGCGCAGCCGTGGCCGCATCCTTGATGCCGAAGCCCACGCCTACCGGCAACTGCACCGCCTCACGGATGGCCGGCAGTGCGCGTGCCACGGCATCGGTGTCGAGATTGCCGGCACCGGTGACGCCCTTGAGCGAGACATAGTAGACGTAGCCGCTGGCCACTGCCGCCACCTTCTGGCGACGATCCGGTCCGGATGTGGGCGCCAGCAGGTAGATGAGGTCGATGGCATGGCGGCGCAAGGCGGCTGCATAGTCCAGGGCTTCTTCCGGCGGGCAATCCACCACCAGCACGCCGTCCACCCCGGCCTTCGAGGCCGCGTCGGCAAAGGTCTCGATACCCATGGCCTCGACGGGGTTGCAGTAGCCCATCAGCACGATCGGGGTCGTCCGGTCCTCGCGGCGGAACTCGGCCACCAGCGCCAGCACCTTGGTCAGGCTCATGCCGGCCGCCAGTGCCCGGTCGTTGGCCCGCTGGATCGTGGGGCCGTCAGCCGCTGGGTCGGAGAACGGCACGCCCAGCTCGATGATGTCGGCGCCACCGGCCACCAGCGCGTGCAGCACCGCCAGCGCCTGGGCGGGCTCCGGAAAGCCGGCCGTGACGTAGGGAATCAGTGCAGCGCGGCCCTGCCGCGCCTTCTCGGCAAAGACCGCGGCGATGCGCGGTGAACCGGCATGCCCCGTCGGGGCCGCCTTCGTGTCAGGTGTATTCATGCCAGATGGAACGATATGCGTGCGGATGAAAGGAAAAGGCGCCCGGAACATGCCTCTTCACGGCAGAAGGCGCCCCGGCGCATGCCCTCAGGCCCAGCTCTGGCCCGCGCGCTGGGCCACGGTATGCATGTCCTTGTCGCCCCGGCCCGACAGGCAGACCAGGATGATCTCGTCCTTGCTCATGGTGGGTGCGCGCCGTACCGCCTCGGCCAGCGCATGACTGGATTCCAGCGCCGGAATGATGCCCTCGATGCGGCAGCAGTCATGGAAGGCTGCCAGCGCCTGGGCATCGTCGATGGGCACGTATTCGGCACGTCCCGAATCCTTCAGCCAGGCGTGTTCCGGTCCCACCCCCGGATAGTCCAGCCCGGCCGACACCGAATGCGTCTCGATGACCTGCCCGTCGGCATCCTGCAGCACATAGGTGCGGTTGCCGTGCAGCACGCCCGGCACGCCGCACTGCAGCGAGGCCGCATGCCGGCCGGTCTCGATGCCGTCACCGGCCGCCTCCACGCCCACCAGCTTCACGGCGGCGTCGGGAATGTACGGATGGAAGATGCCGATGGCGTTGGAGCCCCCGCCCACGGCGGCGATCACCACATCCGGCTGCCGCCCGGCATAGGCCGGCATCTGCACGCGGCACTCCTGGCCGATGATGGCCTGGAAATCGCGCACCATCATCGGGTACGGATGCGGACCGGCCACCGTGCCGATGATGTAGAAGGTGTCGTCGACGTTCGTCACCCACACCCGCATCGCCTCGTTGAGCGCATCCTTCAGCGTCTTCGAGCCCGACTCCACCTCGACCACCTTCGCGCCCAGCAGGTTCATCCGGTAGATGTTCTGCCGCTGGCGTGCGGCATCGATCGAGCCCATGTACACCGTGCATTCCAGCCCGTAGCGCGCGGCCACCGTGGCCGTGGCCACCCCGTGCTGGCCCGCGCCCGTCTCGGCGATGATGCGCTTCTTGCCCATGCGCCGCGCCAAGAGCGCCTGGCCAATGGCGTTGTTGATCTTGTGGGCCCCGGTGTGGTTGAGGTCTTCGCGCTTGAAGTAGATCTGCGCCCCACCCAGCATCTGCGACCAGCGCCGCGCGT
>CAUVLK010000067.1:0-9263 GCA_963552635.1 uncultured Lautropia sp.
CTGCTGCAGCGCCTGCAGTGTGTTGGCGTAGTCACTTGCCGCCATGGCCGGCGCAGCTGCCAGCCCGCAGCCGCCGGCTGCCGCCAGGGCAACCGCCATGCGAGCAGCCGTCATCTTGCGCGTAAAACCAGAATACATTGTGTCATCTCCTGACAAATAACGTCATGTTCCAGAAAGGGCCCCATACAAAACGCCCCATCACACCCCTGATATTAGCCCATGGCGCCACGGCAGGGTGACAGTCCGACATCCGTCGTCCATGGCCGATGGAACGCCGGTGCTAAGATGAAGCGGAAAGCGCCGCACCATGCCGCATGTGCCGCATGTGCCGCATGTACCGCTTGTGTCGCTTGTGCAGCATGTCCGCCAAGGACCGCCCGCGACGTGCCGCATCGGCGCAGCATCCCTGATCCCCACACCTTTTCCGCTTCGCTCCCTCACCGTGAACACCACAACACGCCCCGAGTACATCCTCACCCTCGCCTGCCCTGACCGCGCCGGCATCGTTCACACCATCACCGGCCTGCTGCTCGTGCACGGCGGCAACATCACCGAAGCCGCCCAGTACAACGACCCCGACACCGGCCTCTTCTTCATGCGGGTGCAGTTCACCAGCCCCGCCGCCCCCACCACCCTGCGTGATGCCCTGCAGGCTGCCGCCAGCGACCTCTCGCTGCGCTGGAACCTGGCCGAGAACGGCCGGCGCATGCCCACCGTCATCCTCGTCTCGAAACTGGGCCACTGCCTCAACGACCTGCTCTTCCGGACCCGCGCCGGCATGCTGCCCATCGACATCCGCGCCATCATCTCCAACCACGAAGACTTCCGTCCCCAGGTCGAAGCCCAGGGCATCCCCTTCCACCACGTCCCCGTCAGCGCCGCCACCCGCGAAGCCGCCGAAGCCCGGCAACTGGAAATCATCGAATCATCCGGCGCCGAACTGGTTGTCCTTGCGCGCTACATGCAGATCCTCTCCGACAACCTCTGCCGCCAGCTCCAGGGCCGCGCCATCAACATCCACCACTCCTTCCTGCCCAGCTTCAAGGGCGCCCGCCCCTACTACCAGGCCCATGACCGCGGCGTGAAGATCATCGGCGCCACCGCCCACTACGTCACCGCCGAACTCGACGAAGGCCCCATCATCGAACAGGACGTCGAACGCGTCGACCACACCATGACCGTCGACACCCTCACCGCCCTGGGCGGCGACGTCGAGAACGTCGTGCTCGCCCGCGCCGTCAAATGGCACGCCGAACACCGCATCATGCTGAACGGCCACAAGACCGTCGTGTTCCGCTGACCCCAAACCCGGACAGCCCCCTCCCTTTCATCAGCCAGGGCACCTCAACCCGCCCCCCTGAAAGCCCCGGGAGTCGGGTGCCTCCGCAGCGCGATTTCTGGAAGCGCAGCGGACAGCATGAGCCGAGGAAGGCACCCGGCTCCCGGGGCGTACTTCATCGAAGGCACTTCTCGCCAACAGAGGAAGGCACTTGGCTCAAAGGGCGCTCCCCATCGAAGGCACTTCCCCCAACCAAGGCACAGCCATCACCTTCTTAAAGCCTGGGAAGCGGGTGCCTCCACAGGCGATTTCTGGAAGCGCAAGCGGACAGCATGAGCCGAGGAAGGTACCCGCTTCCCGGGCGTGCTTCATCGAAGGCACTTCTCGCCAACAGAGAAAGGCACCCGGCTCCCGGGGCGCTCCCCATCGAAGGCACTCCCCTTCATCGAAGGCTTCTCTTCTGCCTCCAGCGGGATTCCGTACAAACCCCATGGGTACTTTCCCACCTTGCGAAAACCCGGTCGGCCCCGCAAAGTCTCCTTCCGCGCCCTTGCCCCATGAACACCGCCCCAGAGCGGCCGGCAAGGGCTGGGCAACCACAAGGAGACCCCCATGGCCGATCCCATCGTCGAACGAATCCGGCAACACCCCCAGTACCCGCGCCTGAAGACAGAGCGCAGCCGCCTCGGATGGACACTCACCATCCTGATGCTGATCGTCTTCTACGGCTTCATCGGACTGATCGCCTTCGACCGCCAGTTCCTGGCCCAGCCGCTCAGCGCTGATGGCGTCACCACCATCGGCATCCCCATTGCCCTGGGCGTGATCGTCTTCACCGTCCTCATCACCGGCTTCTACGTCCATCGTGCCAACAGCCGCTACGACGCCATGACCCGCGACATCCTGAAGGAGACCACGCAATGAACCGCCAAGCCCTTGCCTTCGGCGCCGCCCTGGCCGCCTTCGGCCTGATGGTGGCCGACCCTGCCCATGCCGCCGGCGTCGACGTCGGCGAAGTCACCCGCCAGGCCACCAACTGGACGGCCATCATCCTGTTCACCGCCTTCGTGGGCGCCACGCTCTGGATCACCAAGTGGGCCGCCGGACGCACCCGCTCCGCCGCCGACTTCTACACCGCCGGTGGCGGCATCACCGGCTTCCAGAACGGTCTGGCCATCGCCGGCGACTTCATGTCCGCCGCCTCCTTCCTGGGCATCTCCGCGGCCGTCATGGCCAGCGGCTATGATGGCCTGCTCTACGCACTCGGCTTCCTGGTCGGCTGGCCCATCCTCACCTTCCTGCTGGCCGAACGCCTGCGCAACCTCGGCAAGTTCACCTTCGCCGACGTGGCCGGCTACCGCTTCCAGCAGAAGCCCATCCGGATGTTTGCCGCTGCCGGCACGCTCGTGACCGTCGCCTTCTACCTCATCGCCCAGATGGTCGGTGCGGGCCAGCTCATCAAGCTGCTCTTCGGACTCGACTACTGGGTCGCCGTCGTCATCGTCGGCGTGCTGATGATGGTCTACGTGCTCTTCGGCGGCATGACGGCCACCACCTGGGTGCAGATCATCAAGGCCGTGCTGCTGCTTTTCGGCGTCTCCTTCATGGGCTTCATGGTCATGAAGCACTATGGTTTCAGCCTGGAAGCGCTGTTTGCCGATGCCGTGCGCGTCAAGGCCAGCATCGCCGCCCAGGGAAGCGCCAGCCCCGAAGAAGCCCACCAGCACGGTCTGGCCCTGATGAGCCCCGGCGGCTTCATCAAGGACCCCATCTCCGCCCTGTCCTTCGGCATGGCGCTGATGTTCGGTACCGCCGGCCTGCCCCACATCCTGATGCGCTTCTTCACCGTGCCCGATGCCCGTGAAGCCCGCAAGTCGGTTTTCTGGGCCACGACCTGGATCGGCTACTTCTACCTGCTGATCTTCATCATCGGCTTCGGTGCCATCACCATCGTGCTCACCAACCCCGAGTTCGCCAACACCGCCACCGGCGTCATCCATGGGGGTGCCGGCACCGCCAACATGGCCGCCGTGCTGCTGGCCAGATCCGTGGGCGGCAACCTGTTCTACGGCTTCATCTCGGCCGTGGCCTTCGCCACCATCCTGGCCGTCGTTGCCGGTCTCACCCTGTCGGGCGCCTCGGCCGTCTCGCACGACCTCTACGCCACCGTCATCAAGCAGGGCAAGGCCGACAGCGCCTCCGAACTGCGTGTCTCGCGCATCACTACCCTGGTGCTGGGCGTCATCGCCGTGCTGCTGGGCATCCTGTTCGAGAAGCAGAACGTGGCCTTCATGGTGTCGCTGGCCTTTGCCGTGGCGGCCTCGGCCAACTTCCCGGTCCTGTTCCTGTCCGTGTTCTGGAAGGGCACCACCACCCGCGGTGCCGTCGTCGGGGGCTTCCTGGGCCTCATCGCCTCGGTCGTGCTCACCATCCTGTCGCCGTCGGTCTGGGAAGCCACCTTCGGCAACCCCGTGGGCAGCGCCCCCTTCCCCTACACCTCGCCGGCAGCCTTCTCGATGATCGTCGGCTTCCTGGGGGTCTGGCTGTTCTCGCTGCTTGACAACAGCGCCACCGCCGCACAGGAACGTGACGCCTTCGAGGCCCAGCAGGTCCGTTCCGAGACCGGCTACGGCGCCGCCAAGGCCTCGGCACACTGAGGCACCACCCCGCAGGCCATCCCCGGGTACGGGTCCGATCCCCAGCCCGGGGGCCTCACGGCCCAGGACATGGAGCAGCTCACCGCACCATCACCTGCCAGCCTGCTCATCCGGCCTGCCCACCATCACCCAGCCCGCCCGGCCATCGCGCCCGGCGGGCTTTCTGTTCGCGCTCCCTTGACGCCCTCTTCTTCTAAACTACAATTGTAGTAAACCACTTTCGTAGCCTGCCTCCGCCATGACCGCCTCCATCGCCATCCGCATCGACCGCCAGCTGTACGACCAGGCTCGCAACGATGCCCGTGCCGAGCACCGCACCATCAGTGGCCAGGTCGAATACTGGGCACGGGTGGGTCGTGCAGCCCTCGACAACCCCGATCTGCCCGTCACCTTCATTGCCGAATCCCTGGCCTCGATGGATGAGGCCCGCGAGGACACGACCCCGTTCGTTCCTCGCAGCCAGCGCCCATGAGCGCCTACGCCCTGCGCCAGACCCGGCGCTTTGCCCGCACCTACAAGAAGCTTCACGACAACGTGGCCTGCGATGTCGATGCCGCTGCCCTGGCCGTAGCTGACAATCCACAGCTGGGCGAACGCAAGAAAGGCGACCTGTCCGACCTCTTCGTCTACAGATTCCGCAGCCAGAACCAGCTCTATCTGCTGGGCTACACCATCGATGACGGCATACGGCTGATCTATCTGGAAGCCGTCGGCCCGCACGAGAATTTCTATCGGGATCTCAAGCGGGGCTGACCGTCGTCACCCGGGTGCGTATCGGATGGATAGGGGCATCGCCCCGAAGCCACTGCTGACCACACTTCCCTGCACGACCCACCCCGCCTTGACATTGACACTAATGTCAAGGATCTAGAGTCATGCGCAGAGGATTGAACATGCAGATCAAGGAAGCAGCCGAAAGGCTTGGAATCACGCAACGCATGCTGCGCCATTACGACAAGGCGGGCCTACTGGAAACCAGCCGTACCGAAAACGGCTACCGTAGTTATTCAGAAGCGGACCTGCGTCGTGCCGAACGCATCCGTGATCTGATTGCCATGGGCTTTTCCACGCGCGAGGTGCGTGCCATGGTGCCCTGCCTGTCACACGATAATATGGGGCAATGCGAAGGTGGCATCCAGGACCTGCTGCGCAAGCTGGAACATATTGACCGACTACGACTCGAACTCGAGGTTCGCCGCGCCGCCGTGATCGAACGCCTGACCGAGCTGGGAGGTCACGCCCCATAGACCGTATCGTCTCCATGCAGGAGCGCCCTGGCCTCTGCAGCCGAAAGAACGCCTGTCCGGCCTGACGCCGGCTCTCGCAACGCAGTCCATCCTCACAAGAATCGATCACCCTTCAACCAATCCATCGTTTCAGGACAACCATGAACACTCTGACCGGAAAAGTCGCCATCATCACCGGCGCATCCAAAGGAATCGGCGCCGCCATTGCAAAGCACCTTGCCACGGCAGGTGCTGCGGTGGTCGTCAACTACGCCAGGGGCCGAGAAGACGCCGACCGTGTGGTGGCCGGCATCGTGGACGCAGGCGGCCAGGCCATCGCAGTACAGGCGGACGTATCCGCCCCAGATGATGTTCGCCGCCTCTTCGAGCATACGAAACAGCAATACGGACGTCTGGATGTGCTGGTCAACAATGCAGGGGTCTTCCAGTTCGAGCCCCTGCAGGATGTCACGCCCGAGGCCTTTCACCGTCAGTTCGATGTCAACGTGCTGGGTACCCTGCTCACCATTCAGCAGGCACTGGATTACTTCGATGAGCGTGGCGGCAGCGTCATCAACATCAGTTCCGTGGTCAGCCAGAATCCCATGCCGCATGGGGTCGTCTATGCCGCCAGCAAGGCTGCCGTGGACACGCTCACCCTGACACTGGCCCGTGAACTCGGTCCGCGCGGCATCCGCGTCAATGCCATCGCACCAGGGGGCGTGGACACGGAAGGAGCCCGTGCCGTCGGTGCTACCGGGGGCGATGCCGAGCGCCACATCATCAGCCTGACGCCGCTGGGCCGCTATGGCCAGCCCGAAGACATCGCCAAGGTGGCGGTCTTCCTGGCCTCCGACCAGTCCGCCTGGCTGAGCGGCGAACGCATCAGTGCCTCGGGCGGCTGGCGCTGAGCCTCTTCATTGCCGAATCCCTGATCCCTGGCCTTGATGGGTGAGGCACGCGAGAACACGGCCCCATTCAGATGGCGCCCTCCGCCTCCCCCCGCAACTCCCGCAGCCGGATGAAGGCCAGCGCCGCCATCACGGCGTCGTTCAGTGCATCGTGGGCATCGCGCATCGGCAGATCCAGCGTCTGCAGGATGGTGGCAAAGCGTAGGTCGATGTCGGCGTTGTCGTGCTGCTGATAAGGCGGCAATTGACGGAAGCGCCAGTCGTAGTACATCGCTGACACCTCGATCTTCTGCTGCGGCAGCGTCAGGCCGAAGCAGCGCTTCAGCGCCCGGTCGATCATCGCCACGTCGAATTCCAGGTAATAGCCCACCAGCGGCCGGCTGCCGATGAACATCAGCAGTCGTTCCATGGCCTCGCATAGCGGCAGCCCATCGGCCACATCCTGGGCCCGCAGCCGATGCACCGCCACACTGTCGGCACTCACCTCGCGCTCCGGGCGCACCAGCAGCTCCAGCCGTTCGCGCGTCATGAGGCGACGCCCCACGATCCGCGTCGCTCCAATGGCAATGATCTCGTCCTGCCGCACGTTCAGGCCGGTGGTCTCGCAGTCCAGTGCCACCCATTCATCGGGCGGCGGCGGCTCGAACAGGAAGGCCCAGCGCGGGTCCTTCAGATGCCGGCGCTGCCAGTCGCGCCGCCACTCGAACAGACGTCGCTGCAACCAGGCCGGCAGCGTCTGCACCACACTGCGACCGCTCATGATGTCGTCTCCCCGAGGCTTCCATCCATGACACCGCTCCCGTCACGCCGTGGTGTTCATCACGACACGGCCCCCAGCCGGAAGCGCAGCCGCAGCTGGGCACGAAAGCGCCGCACCGCGGCCAATGCATCCTTCAGCAGGTCTCGCTCCAGCGGCGTCAGCCCGGCCAGATCCACCTTGCCACTCACGGGCTGCCCCCGGTCCATCTCGTCCAGACCGGCCTTCAGCCGCAGGCCCATGAAGAAATGCAGGCTCTCCGTCAGCTCCTGGGCCGTCTCGGCATCCAGCGCACCGGCTTCCTGCAGCGCCCGGATGCGGGCCTCGGTGCTGGTGGCGTCGATGCGCTCGGCCAGCGCCATGCTGCGCACGCCATGCACCAGCGGGAACATTCCCGCCTTCTTCAGGTTCAGATTGGCCTCACCGCCCCCCAGCATCCGGCGCCACCAGCGTGTGCCGTCCCCAAAGGCATCCACCACGGCGGCAAAGCGCGACATCATGGCATCGTCGTCGGCCAGCATGCCAAACACCTGCCGGCGCAGCGACGCCAGCAGTTCCGCATCGCCACACACCGCGTGCGCATCCATGAAGACCGCCAGATTGATCAGGCTGTCGGCTTCAGGCAACACCAGCCACTTCCGGACACGTCGCGCAAAATCCTGCACCGTGCCGCGCCAGGTGGCATTGCTCAGCATCACATCACCCGGACAGGGCGGATAGCCGAAACGCGCCAGCGCCTCCGAAAAACGCGCACAGATTGCCGGCAGATCATCTGGCGGCACATAGCCGTCTCGCAACAGCAACGCATTGTCCTGGTCGGTCTTCAGAAGCTGCTCGCCCCGCCCTTCGCTACCCATCACCAGCAGACAGCTGTTCTGCACCAGCTCCGGCGGAGCAATCAATTTCCAGGCCTGCTCGAAGAGACGGCCGTTCAGATCCTGCACCAGGCGTGCCAGCAGCTCCACCCGGGTACCGCCCCGATACTGCCGGCGAATCATGTCGTTCATCTGCCCGGCGGCTCGTGCCAGCGCATCCAGATCGGTGGCAGCCCGCAAGCGCCGATCGATCAGCATGGAATGATTCGACAGGAAACCAAACAGATCCAGTGATTCCAGCAACCCCAGGATCTTTCCGTCATCCTGCACCACCACCCGGTGAACGCCATGGCGCTGCATCAGCACCAGCGCCTCGCCCACCTGATCATCGGGCCGTACCGTGATCAGCTCCCAGCTGGCCAGCTCGCCCACCGGCAGCCGGTCCAGCGGCCGACCATCCAGAATGGCCCGCTGCAATCCGTTGGTGGTGAAGATGCCCCAGCGTGGTGGCTGCACCACATCATCACGCACCAGCACGTTGCTGGTCTTCTCGGCCTGAAACAGCCGCACCACCGAAACGATGTCCATGTCGGCCGGTACGGCATGCGGCGGGCTCAGCAACGCCTCGTCCACCCTGGCCATGTGCAGCGACTGCATCTCCCGCTCGGCATTCCGCCCGGCCACAGCCTGCACCTTCTGTCCGAGAGCCGAGAACAGCAGCGCACTGAAAGTGTCGTTGGAGGCAATCAGCGCGTTCACCGCCTCATGGGACAGCTCGTAGGCCAGCACCTCATCCACCGCCACGAAACGGCTGCCGGCACGCCCGGCCACCAGCGCCCGTCCGTCGAAGCTGTCGTCCGGCCCATAGGTGGCCAACAGCTCGCTTCCATCGAACTGCTGCACATAGCCCTTGATCAGCACGAACAGGTGCTGCGGCACATCACCGGCATCCAGCAGCACTTCGCCGGGCCGGAAGTACGCCACGTTCACCTGGTCACGAACCAGCCGCTGCTCCGAGGCGTCCAGGCAGTCGAAGGGCGAGACCGAGAAATTGAAGGCATTCGGCATGACATCCCTTCATTGTCGAAAATCAAGGTAAACTGGAAGAACCCGAGTCTTTCCCTTTCTGCAGCGCGATGCCTCCTGCCAAGCACACTGCCTCCCTCTCCGGCCGATCAGACCTGCCCAAAGCGGCAGATCTGGCCCGCACGCCCGAGGAACAGGCCTTCATTGCCGAAGCGCGACGCCATTGCCAGCAAAGCGGCAGCCGCCTCACGCCCCTGCGCATCGAGGTCCTGCTGCACCTGCGCCAGCATCCGGGCGGCATCAAGGCCTACGATCTGCTCTCCAACCTGCAAAGCATCAAGCCCGGCATTGCGCCGATGAGCATCTACCGCACGCTGGACTTCCTGGTGGCATCCGGTCTGGTGCACAAGGTTGACGCCACCAGCAGCTTCATCGTCTGCGAGCACGGCCACCACGACCACCATGAGCACGGCGCCCCCGTGATGCTGATCTGCGAGCGGTGCGGACAGGCCAAGGAGATCTGCGACCCCGAGGTACTGGAATCCCTGCAGGCCTCACTGGCACACATCCATGCGCTGAATGGCTTCCAGGC
>CAUVLK010000068.1:0-9218 GCA_963552635.1 uncultured Lautropia sp.
GGCTCGTGGTCACGGTGTCCACGGCAGCACCGGCTGCAGCGGCATCGGCGGCCGGCGTGGCCGACGGGGCCGAGGCCGACTCGACATCGGCAGCCTGCGTGCCGGCGCCACCGCCTTTCTCGGTCACCTCGAAGACGGCCGTCTTGTTCCACAGGCCCGAGAAGACGCCCTGGGCGATGCCGTGTGACAGTGCCATGCCGGCCAGCGCGGCGCCCCAGACATCCTTCTGCTCGCAGCGCACGCGGCGCATGTACATCAGCGGCCCCATCAGCGCCTTGAAGAAGAAGAAGGCAATGAGCGGGATCATGAACAGCAGGATGGGCAGGCTGAACAGGTGGGGCGCGGCGATGATGCCGATGCTCCACGCGATGGCAGCCAGCGCGAACAGCAGGTGCAGCGCGTCACCGATCCACGAGAACCAGCCCGTGATGAAGTGGTAGCGCTGTGCCGCCGTCAGGTTGCTGCGGCCGAACAGGGTCTTCGCGTGCGCCTTCATGATCTGGATGGCACCCTGTGCCCAGCGCTTGCGCTGCTTCTTGAAGGCGAAGAAGGTGTCGGGCGTGAGGCCGCGACCCATCACCACGTCCACGTAGCGCAGCGTGTAGCCCTGATTCATCAGACGCAGGGCCAGCTCGGCGTCCTCGCAGATGGTCCACTCCGACCACTTGCCCTCCAGCAGCGGCTGGGCGCGCACCAGCGTCATGGTGCCGTGCTGGATGATGGCGTTGCGCTCGTTGCGGTGGTGCATGCCGATGCGGAAGAAGCCGTCGTACTCGTAGTTCATCATCCGCCGGAAGGTGTGGCGGCTCCAGCCCCGGTGGGCCTGCGGAGACTGCACCACGGCGGTGTCCGGATCATCGAAGTAGCTCACCACATCCTTCAGCCAGCGACGCACCACCACGTAGTCGGCATCCACCACGCCGATGATCTCGGCATCGGGCGCCGTCTGCGTCAGCCCGTAGTTGAGCGCGCCAGCCTTGAAGCCGGGCCACTTGGGCAGGTGGAAGAACTTGAAGTTCTCGGGCAGCGTGGCCATGAACTCCTCGACCGGCTTCCAGAGCTTCTCGTCCTTCGTGTTGTTGTCGATGACCAGCACCTCGAAGTTGCTGTAGTCCAGCGCAGCCAGGCTCTTGATGGTGGCGATCACCATGTCGGGCTGCTCGTTGCAGCAGGCCAGGTGCAGCGACACCTTGGGCTCACGCGCACCGGGGGCCAGCGGCCGCGGACGGTAGACGTGACGCAGGTTGCCCGGCCAGAACATCTCGACGAACTCGAAGAAGTTGGTGAGCAGGATGGTGGACATGGCCAGAAGCGACGGCACCAGGATCACCAGGAAGGTCCAGTCGATCGGGCGCATGTAGTAGTCGAAGGGCAGGGCCACCAGCCAGGCGAACAGCGAGATGACGGCCTGCAGCACCAGACCGAAGGCGATGCGGCTGGGCAGTTGCAGGTTGGAGAAGCTGAACATGAACCAGAACAGCGCCACCACGCCGATGGCCGACGCCAGGGCGGCCTTGGTCTCCCAGTTGGGATCACGCTCGATGGGGCCGGTCAGGCTGTACTTGGGCTGGCGGTAGGCGTCCAGGTAGCCCCAGTACGGGCCGGCCCGGCCTTCCAGCTCGATCTTCCAGGGCTGGTCGATGCCCTCCATCAGGAAGTAGTCGATGTTCTCGGCGGCAGCACGCACCAGGAAGCCCCGGATGAACTCGGCCTGGCTGGCTGGCGAGGCTCGGGAGGAGTCGCGGCGGTCGCCCTGGCTGGGCCAGCCCACCTCACCGATCACGATCTTCTTGTCGGGGAAGCGGCGCTGCACCTCGTGCAGTCGGCCGAAGGTGTACTCCAGCGCCTGCTGGACCGGCAGGCCTTCCCAGTAGGGCAGCAGGTGGACCGTGATGAAGTCGGCGTTGGCGGCCAGTTCGGGGTAGCGCAGCCAGATGTGCCAGGGCTCGGCCGTGGAGACCGGCTTGCGCACCCGGCGCTTGACCTCGCGCATGTTCTGGATGAGCTCGGCCGGGGTGCGGCCGGCGTGCAGCACCTGTTCGTTACCGACGATGACCCGTTCGATGGAGCTGGTGTCATGCACCGCCTTCTCGATGGCGTCGAATTCCTTCTGGTTGCGCTCCTCATCCTTGCTGACCCAGACACCGGCCGTCAGGTGCAGGCCGGCCTTCTCGGCCAGGGCGGGAATCTTGGGCTGGTCGACACTGCTGTAGGTCCGCACCCGCGTCGTGTATTCGGACAGGATCCGGAAGTCCTTCTCGATCGAGGACTCATCGGCGTTGCGGCCATCCAGCGGGTTGTCCCAGCGCTGGGCGGAGTTGTAGGCCAGGCCGCTGATCTTGCCGTAGAAGGCCGGTGCGTCCACCAGCGGGTTGATCTTGTCCCAGGTCACGAAGTTCAGCACAGCCAGCGACAGGGCGAGGAACGCCGCCCCCACCACGCGGCCGAAGGTGACCGGATGGTGGTTGCGGAAATGCTCGCCCAGCGGGTTGTCGGGAATGGGATGGCTGGGGGCCTGGGTGGACGAAGGGGAGTCCGGTCCGGACATAGGGGATGCTTCCTGTCGGGATTGACGAACGAGATGCGATGCGTCGACGCGGCGCGCCCCGGACATGCCGGAGGCGGGCGTGCGCCGGGCATTGTGCCCGATCCCGCAATGATGAACCTTCACGGGACCGAGCAGGCCGGTCAAAGTCTGCCGTACGTGTGGAATGTCATGAATGACATGCAGAACGTCCGACACGACCTTTGCACGGACAACCCGAGATTCTATGCGTTGTCGGCTCTGGCAGAATTACGAGGCTGTCACGTCACTTTGCAGCCTGATACACATGGCGCCAACGGCGCATCTTCTGGCCGCCTGATTCCTCGGCGGGGCCAGTATCATCCTCTTCTGTGTCTGCCCGGACGTCCTGCCGTTCCGGCCTCCCCAGGCCCGCCGGGTGCTCCTTCCCATCGATCGTCACAGACCATTCCCATGTTCGATTTCCTGTCCCGCAACCGTTCCCGCTGGATGACCCTGCTGAGCGTGCTGGCAGCCCTGCTGGTGCTGGCCTGGTGGCGCGCCCAGGGCACGCCGCAGCCGATGGTCGATGCGGCCGACGACAAGCTGCAGTGCGTCTCCTATGCGCCGTTCCGCAAGCCCGGCGAGACTCCGCTGGACCCCAGCGCCATGGTCTCGGAGGCACGGCTGCGCGAAGACCTCTCCATCCTGGCCACGCGTTCGCAGTGCGTGCGTACCTATTCCGTCATCCAGGGGCTGGACAAGGTGCCCGAGGTGGCCAAGTCGCTGGGCATGAAGGTGCTGCTGGGTGTCTGGATCGGCCGTGAGCGCGACAAGAACGACATCGAGATCCAGCGTGCCATCCAGCTGGCTCGTGAATACCCCGACACCATCCGCGGCATCGTGGTGGGCAATGAGGTGTTGCTGCGCCGTGAGCAGTCGGCGCAGCAGATGGCCAAGTACATCGATCAGGTGCGCAGTGCCGTCGACGTGCCCGTGACCTATGCCGATGTCTGGGAGTTCTGGAGCGAGAACGCCGAGCTGGCCCGACACGTCTCGTTCGTGACCGTCCACATCCTGCCGTACTGGGAAGATCACCCGGTGGGCATCCACGCCGCCATCGACCACATCACCGGCACGGCCGAGCGCATGCGCCAGATGTTCAACGGCAAGGATGTGCTGATCGGCGAGACCGGCTGGCCCAGCGAAGGCCGCCAGCGGGAAGCCGCCGTGGCCAGCCGCGTCAACCAGGCGCGCTTCATGCGCGAGTTCAGTCAGGCTGCGGCGGATCATCACCTGAACTACAACTTCATCGAGGGCTTCGACCAGCCCTGGAAGCGGGGCCAGGAAGGCGCCATGGGTGGCAACTGGGGGGTCTTCGACAGTGATGGTCAGGCCAAGTTCCCCGCCACCGGCCCGGTCGCGGAAGATCCGTACTGGTATCTGGGCTGGCTGGGTGCCGTCGTCGGCCTGGCGGCGGCCCTGGGGCTGTCCCGCCGCTGGAAGCTGAATGAGCGGTTGTCGCAGGTGCAGGTGCTGGCCCTGGGAGCGGCGACGGGAGGCCTTCTGGTGGCCGAGCTGCGCTACGGTGTGGTCTGGAATCGCAACGCCCTGGAATGGGGGGCCACCATCCTGCTGGGAGCGGCATCGCTGCTGCTGGTGTTCCGGGTGGCGCAGCTGCTGGCTCTGGGTCGCTCCGACCGGCCGGCCGGTCAGGGCGCCTCGTCGCTGGTGGGCCTGACCGTGCCGTCGTTCAACACACTGTGGCGGCGTCGGCGCGCGCACTTCGACGCGCTGGACTGGCTGGGCGTGTGCCGCAGCTTCCTGCTGTTCGCAGCCGCCATCATGACCCTGCTGCTGGTCTTCGATGCCCGCTACCGGGGCTTTCCGACGGTGCTGTACATGCTGCCGCTGCTGGGGCTGGCCATGGTGCGACTGGCCGGCCTGCGGCTGGCGGGCGCCGTGGAAGAGCGCGTGCTGGCCGCCGTCTGTGTGCTGGGCAGCATCGCCTTCGTGCTCATCGAGGGCTTTGCCAACGGCCAGTCGCTGACATTCGGTGCCACGGTGGTGGCGCTGGCTGCGGTGGCCACCGACGGCCGCTTCTGGCTGCCGGCGCAGGACGAGCGCTGAGGAAGCGGTTGAGCCGGGCGCTGCCCGGACATGAAAAAGGGCCTCGTGAGAGGCCCTTTTCTTGTGCCTTCCGATGACCGGAAGTGGAAGTGCTGCGATGATGCCCGTCAGGCGGGCTGCTCTAGCCGGCGCGCCTTCACGTCCAGGCGTGCCAGCAGCATGGCGGCCACCAACGCGGCCACGGCCGCCGGCTCATACGAGTAGAGGATGAGCCCGGCCACGGCCAGGGCCAGCGACAGCCGCGCCATCAGCAGGCTCTGGCGCCAGCAGGCCAGCAGCGACAGCACCAGGGCCACCCACCCCAGGTCCTGCCGGAAGAACGAGAGCACCAGCGCGGTGCGCACACCGCACCAGCCTTCCCATCGGTGCATGTCGCAGTGCAGGGCCAGGTCGGTGGATTCCACCACCAGGTAGCGCAGCAGCAGGGCCACCACCAGGGCGATGGCGGGATAGGTCAGGTCCTTCAGGCGGATGTGCATGGGGCTCACTTCTTCATCATTTCGAAGAACTCGGTGTTGTTCTTCGTGGCCTTCATTTTATCCAGCAGGAACTCCATGGCCTGCAGTTCGTCCATGTCGTGCAGCAGGCGGCGCAGGATCCAGACCTTCTGCAGGATCTCGGGCTTGATCAGCAGCTCCTCGCGGCGGGTGCCGGAACGGTTGATGTCCATCGCCGGGAAGATGCGCTTTTCCATCATCCGCCGGTTCAGGTGGATCTCCATGTTGCCGGTGCCCTTGAACTCCTCGTAGATCACCTCGTCCATGCGGCTGCCGGTGTCGATCAGCGCCGTGGCCAGGATGGTGAGCGAACCGCCTTCCTCGATGTTGCGGGCTGCACCGAAGAAGCGCTTGGGCCGCTGCAGGGCGTTGGCATCCACACCGCCGGTCAGCACCTTGCCGGAGGAGGGCACCACGGTGTTGTAGGCGCGGGCCAGGCGGGTGATGGAGTCCAGAAGGATCACCACGTCCTTCTTGTGCTCGACCAGGCGCTTGGCCTTCTCGATGACCATCTCGGCCACCTGCACGTGACGGGTGGCGGGCTCGTCGAAGGTGGAGGAGACCACTTCACCGCGGATCGAGCGCTGCATCTCCGTCACTTCCTCGGGGCGTTCGTCGATCAGCAGGACGATGACGACGGCATCGGGGTAGTTGGTGGTGATGGCATGCGCGATGTGCTGCATCATCACCGTCTTGCCGCTCTTGGGCGGTGCCACGATCAGGCCACGCTGGCCCTTGCCGATGGGGGCGATGATGTCGATGATCCGGCCGGTGATGTTCTCTTCGGTCAGCAGGTCGGGGCGCTCCAGGCGCAGCACTTCGTCCGGATGCAGCGGCGTCAGGTTCTCGAAGAGGATCTTGTGCTTCGAGTGCTCGGGCGGCGCGCCGTTGATGCGGTCCACCTTCACCAGCGCGAAGTAGCGCTCGCCATCCTTCGGCGTGCGCACCTCGCCCTCGATGGAGTCACCGGTGTGCAGGTTGAAGCGGCGGATCTGCGAGGGCGAGATGTAGATGTCGTCCGGGCTGGCCAGGTAGGAAGTCTCGGGGGTGCGCAGGAAGCCGAAGCCGTCGGGCAGGACCTCCAGCACGCCGTCCCCGAAGATCTGGTCGCCGTTGCGCGCCTTGCGCTTGAGGATGGCGAACATCAGCTCCTGCTTGCGCAGGCGGTTGGCAGCTTCGATCTCCAGGCTTTGCGCTATTTCGATCAGGCGCGAAATATGCAGGGCCTTCAGCTCGGACAGGTACATAGGTTGGAACGGATGAGGGTTGGTCGGAATCGGCCCCGCCGGAAACGATGCCGGCATGGCAAGACTTCGGGGAATGGAATGGGGGTGTGGCCGCGCGCCGGGCGGACCTGACGGAGCAGGAGCGCCTGTGGGCGACGGTGGCAAGAGCGGAGGCCGACCGGGAAACGATGGCTCGGTGGCCGGGAGATTGCCTGCTGGGCGCGATGGCTGGAAAGCCGACGGACAGAGCCGGGATATTCCGGAGAGGTCCGGAAAACCGTGCCGGCACCTTCATGCGCCGTTCCTGCCGGGCTTCTGGCTCGGCGGTCGGTTCTTCCGGAGGATCCGGGCAGGCAGCGCGTGCATGCGGTGCAAAGCGCTGCGACAGATGGCCCGTTGCGCATCGGACCTGCAGCCGGCAGATGCAGTGCCGGTCTGTCAGGGGCGAGTGCCCGATCAGGATCGGGTTCGCACTGTACTACGAATGACCGGCATGTGCAAAATAATCACACAAACCGGCCGCAGATTCCGCCACGCCTGTTACACGAAGCGACGAAGGGCGATGAGGCCGCCGGCTGCCCTGCCTGGACAAGCGGGAAGCTTCGTGCGAAGGGGCGGAACCAGGGCGGTACGCCTGCATGACTGGCCGGCCGGGCCGACGCAGCGTGCGGGCACCGCGCTGCCGGCGCCCGGGGTCAGAGGTTGCTGTCGAGGAAGGCGGTGAGCTGGCCCTTGGAGACGGCGCCCACCTTGGTGCCCACCAGCGTGCCGTTCTTGAACAGCATCAGCGTGGGAATGCCGCGGATGCCGTACTTGGCCGCAATGGCCTGGCTCTCGTCGACGTTGACCTTGGCCACGGCCATCCGGTCGGCGTAGTCATGCGAGACCTCGTCGAGGATCGGGGCAATGAGCTTGCAGGGGCCGCACCATTCGGCCCAGAAATCGACCAGCACCGGCACGTCGGACTTCAGCACATCGGTGTCGAAGGAATCAGCGGAAACGTTTTTGATACCCATGGGTTTTCTGGAACTCTCCTGTTCGGACGCTAAAAATAACACGGCTGGCCGCCGGGAGGCGCAGTGGACGCAAGCCCGGATGCCACCGAATGGCGGGGGCAGGCGCATGACTGCAGGCGCCCCGTTCCGTGCCAAAGCCCGTATCCAGGCCTTTTCACGTCAGATCGGGGTGGATGGCAGGGAATCAATGCCATCTGTCGACCCGATGGCCGCATGCATCGTCTCGGGAATGACACATATGACGACACCGCATGAGACGGTGCTGGCGTAATGCTCCTCGACAGCTGGGCAGGAGCGCCGGGCGCATCCTGCAGGTCGACTTCAGCGACGGGTCGGAAGGGCGGATGGACTGGCAGTCGGGACGCCCGAACTTGCCGTCGCGGCGCCTTGATATACAATCGCCAGCGGACGGGCCTCCTCGCATTGTGGCTCGGGAACCTGGTCAGGTCCGGAAGGAAGCAGCCATAACCGAATCCCGCAAGTGCCGAGGGTTCGGCTCGTCCCCCTCATATCTCGCCGGTACAGGGTGCCACAGGCCCTGCGGCGCCTCCCGTCTTCCAGTCTTTCCGCCCGGTGTGCCCCCGTGGCTCCGGCAAGGAACCCGGTGCAGTCACTTTCTCCCTCCGGCAGCCATCAGGTGCTGGCCCGCAAATGGCGCCCGCGCGACTTCGATTCCCTGGTGGGACAGGACACGGTCGTGCGCGCGCTGCGTCACGCACTCGACAACCAGCGGCTTCACCACGCCTACCTGCTGACCGGCACCCGGGGCGTGGGCAAGACCACCATCGCCCGCATCCTGGCCAAGGCCCTGAACTGCGAAAAGGGCGTGAGCTCCCATCCCTGCGGCGAATGCTCGGCCTGCCGGGGCGTGGACGAGGGGCGCTTCCCCGACTACCTGGAGATGGACGCGGCCTCCAACCGAAAGGTCGAGGAAATGGCGGTGGTGCTGGAAAACGCCGCCTACCTGCCCACGGTGGGTCGCTACAAGGTCTTCGTCATCGACGAGGTCCACATGCTCTCCACCCACGCCTTCAACGCCATGCTGAAGACGCTGGAAGAGCCGCCGCCCCACGTCATCTTCGTGCTGGCCACCACCGACCCGCAGAAGGTGCCGGTCACCGTGCTGTCGCGTTGCATGCAGTTCGGCCTGCGCAACGTCAGCCCCGCCACCGTGGCCGGACATCTGGCCAATGTGCTGAAGGCCGAAGACATCCCCTATGAGGAACGGGGCCTTGAGCTGATCGGCAAGGCCGCCGGCGGCAGCATGCGCGACGGTCTGTCGCTGCTCGACCAGGCCATCGCGCTGGGCGCGGGGCAGGTGAAGCAGGCTACCGTGCAGGAGATGCTCGGCACGGTCGATGAAGACCTGGCGCCCGAACTGCTGGCGCTGCTGGCCGCTGGTGATGCCGCGGCCGTGGTGCAGCAGGCCGATAGCCTGGCGGCCCGCAACGTGGCCCATGCCCAGATCCTGATGGCCATGGCCGCCGAGCTGCAACGGGTGGCGCTGGCCCAGGTGGGTCAGGGCGAGCCGCATGTGCTGGCGGCGCAGATGGATCCTTCCGATGTGCAGGTCTGGTACCAGATCGCCATCCACGGCGTGCGTGACCTGCCGCTGGCGCCCGATGCCCAGACCGGCTTCATGATGACCCTGCTGCGGATGCTGGCTTTCCGCGCCGACAATCTGGCGCTGGGCGCGCTGGCTGCCGTGGACGATGGTGCCGCAGCGCCAGGTCATGGCACGACGGCAGCGCGTGGCATGGCGGCACCAGGCGGTGCGGCACGGCCTTCCTTCGGCGGTGCGCCGGACCGTGCTGCTGGCCAGGGCGGTGCGCAGGCACCGGCCCTG
>CAUVLK010000069.1:0-9136 GCA_963552635.1 uncultured Lautropia sp.
CTGGAGGCAGCGCCGGATCTGCGCGGCGAACCGGCGGCTACGGGCGATGCTTCGATGGGCACGTCTGTGTCAGGCGAGCCTGTCACGTCGGCCGTATCGGAGAATGCGCCTGCCGAGACCGGCGAACAGGTGCCTGCGGCGCAGTCGGCTGAGCGCCAGGAAGGGAGTGCGGATGCCGTATGATTCGGCATCCATGGAAAACGATAACCCCCTGAACCTTGCGCCAGCGCTGATCCGCTGGCAGCGCCGGCATGGCCGGCACCATCTCCCCTGGCAGAAGACTCGCGTCGAGCTGGGCACACCGGCGGGCGGCGCAGCCGAGCTGCGCGATCCCTATCGCGTCTGGCTGTCGGAAGTGATGCTGCAGCAGACGCAGGTGGCCACCGTCATTCCCTATTTCGAGGCCTTCCTGCGCGCCTTCCCCACAGTGAACGACCTGGCGGCAGCCGATGCCGAACAGGTGATGGGGCTATGGGCAGGTCTGGGCTACTACAGCCGTGCGCGCAACCTGCATGCGGCAGCGCGCCGGGTGGCGGAGGCGGGCGGCGCCTTTCCGCAGACAGCCCAGGAGCTGGAGGCCCTGCCCGGCGTGGGGCGCTCGACGGCAGCGGCCATTGCGGTGTTCGCCTTCGGCGAGCGGGCTGCCATTCTGGATGGCAACGTGAAGCGGGTGCTGAGCCGGGTGTTTGCCGTGGAGGGCGATCCGGCCGGCAGCGCAACGCTGGCGCGGCTCTGGACGCATGCCGAAGCCGAGCTGCCGCCCGAGGGCGCACCGGCTGCGGACCTGATCGACTACACGCAGGGACTGATGGACCTGGGGGCGATGGTCTGTACCCGAAGCCGGCCGGATTGTGGGCGGTGTCCGCTGGCGACGATGTGCCAGGCCCGGCAGCAGGGCGAGCCCGAGCGGTATCCGCAGGCGCGCCGGAAAAGGACGGTGCCGGTGCGGGCCGTGAACCTGCTGTGGGTGGAGGATGCCGGGCGGCGGGTGCTGCTGCAGGCCCGGCCCGACAGTGGGTTGTGGGGTGGGCTCTGGAGCCTGCCGGAATGGCCGGGCGAGGTGCCCGAGAGCTGGAAGGCCGTGGGCGGCTTCAGCCATGTCTTCACCCATTTCCGGATGGAGGCCATGGTGTGGGCGCCGCCGCTGGACGCGGTGCGACGGGCGATGGCCGATCAGGCGCGGGCGAACGGGGCGGAAGGTGGCATCAAGGCCGTGCCGGATGCGCTGGCCGAGGCCTTGCCGCTGCCCGAGCAGCAGCGCTGGCTGGCACCGTCGGCGCTGGAGGGTGCGCCGTTGCCCAGTCCGATCCAGCGCTGGCTGCAGGCACAGGTCCTGCAGCCGGAGCTGATCAGCGCGTCTGTGTGACGGTGATGCCGGTGCCGCCGGGGCGGCTGTCCAGGGCACGGTGGCGCACCAGCACGCGCTCGGTGCGGGCGAAGTGCTCGGCCAGCGTCTGGGCGACGTAGACGGAGCGGTGCTGGCCGCCCGTACAGCCGATGGCGATGGTGAGGTAGTGGCGGTTGTCCTGCACGTAGCTGGGCAGCCATTCGGTGATGAAGCGCGTGATGTCGCCGATCATTTTCTGTACCGGCGGCAGATCCACCAGGAAGTCCTTGACCGGCTGGTCCAGCCCGGTGAGGGTGCGCAGCTCCACGTCGTAGTAGGGGTTGGGCAGGCAGCGCACGTCGAACACCAGGTCGGCATCCAGTGGCACGCCCTGCTTGAAGGCGAAGGACTCGAAGAGCAGCGTCATCGAGGCGCGGTCGGTGCGCACCAGGTCGCGCACCCACTGGCGCAGGGTGTTGGGGTGCAGGTCGCTGGTGTCGATGGAGGTGCCGATGTCCTCGATCTCGGCCATCAGCTCGCGTTCGCGTTCGATGGACTCCTCCAGCGTGGGCGCCAGCTTGGGATCGGCGCCGTGGCTGGTGTTGTTGCTGCGCCCGGGCAGGGTGAGCGGGTGACGGCGGCGGGTCTCGGAATAGCGCTGCACCAGGGAATCGGTGCGGGCGTTGAGAAAGAGCACCTTCACGTCGTGGCCCTGGGCGCGCAGCTGGCGCACGGCGTCGCGCAGACCGGTGAGGCGCGTGCCCACGCGCACGTCGATGGACATGGCGACCTTGGCGTGACCTTCCTGTTCCAGGGACAGGGCGACTTCGAGAACGTAGCGTACCGGCAGGTTGTCGATGCAGAAGTAGCCGGCGTCTTCCAGCACATGAATGGCCAGCGATTTGCCGGAGCCGGAGATGCCGGTGACGATGATCAGTTGCATGGTGGGGCAGAAGGCAGGATAGGCGAAAGGGAGGGCGTATCGGTCGTGTCGGGGCCGGCCGGAGCCTGTGGAGCCGTGGCCAGGCCGGTGACAGGGCGCGTGCACGACGGCGTCTCGACAGGGGACAGGGGGGATTCCTCGGCGGTGTCGTTGGGCATCATCGTGAGCGTGAAGCTCTCGGGCGCCCAGTCGGGATAGGCGGCATCGCCGGGGCTGGGGTCGGCCAGGTGGGTGTCCATCTGGCCAATGGGCAGGGAAGAGGCGTTCCCGGCGGGGCCCAAGGCGTCCGGTGCGTGGCTGGACGGGTGATGGGACGTTTCGCTCTGGTCGAGGATCAGGGCCTGCTGGCGCCGGGCGAATTCGCGCGTGGTGTCGATGCCGCGCAGCAGCAGCACCGTGGTGCGAACGGCGGTCTCGGTGAGCACGGCGATGTTGCGGCCGGCCGCCACCGGGATGGCAACCTTGCGCACCGGGATGCCCAGGATGGTCTCGGTGAGTGCCTGCAGCGGCAGGCGCTCGTAGCTGTCTTCCATCGTGCGGCGGCCCACCAGGTGGACGATGAGCTTGATGGGCATGCGGCGGCGCACGGCGCTTTCGCCGAAGATGGTGCGGATGTCGATGAGACCCAGGCCGCGGACTTCCAGAAGGCCCTGCAGCAGCGCCGGGCAGCGACCGACGATGGCGTGCTGGCTGACGCGCTCGATGTCGACCACGTCATCGGCCACCAGGCCGTGTCCGCGGCTGATGAGTTCCAGGGCCAGCTCGCTCTTGCCCAGGCCCGAGTCGCCGGTGATGAGCACGCCCATGCCCAGCACGTCCATCAGCACGCCGTGCATGGAGGTGTGGTCCTTGTGGGCCAGCGCCTGTTCCAGGGTCTCGATGAGCGGACCGGCGGCCAGCCGGCAGCCCAGCAGCGGCAGGTGGTTCCGGTTGCAGAAATCCACCAAGGCGCTGGGCGCTTCCTGACCGTCGGAGATGATCAGTGCCGGGGGACGGGCGGCAAGAAGGGTCTGGTGCAGCCTGTCGCGCCGATGACGATCCAGCTTGCGGTAGTAGTCCAGCTCGCGCAGACCGAGCACGGCGATGCGCTCGGCGTGCATCAGGTTCAGGTAGCCGATCTGGTCGACGGCGTGGACGCCGGTGCCATGCAGGGGGCGGTCACCGCCGGACTGGCCGGCCAGCCATCGCAGGTTGGAGCGTGCCTGTTGCGAGGTGACCAGGTTCTGGACCGTCATGGCCATGGGCGGTGTCTCCGGAGGGAAGGGGCGCTGCCGGTGGCCGTGGGCGGGCCGTCAGGCAGCGGGGCGGACCGGCTCCCAGGTTGCCAGCGTGCGGTAGACCTGGGCGGGGTCGGTGGCGGTGAGCAGGGTTTCGCGCAGGGTGTCGTCCGACAGCAGCTCGGCCAGTTCGGACAGGATTTCGAGGTGTTCCTCGGTGGCGTGCTCGGGGACCAGCAGCACGACCAGCAGCCGGACGGGTTCGCCGTCGGGGGCGTCGAAGGGAATGCCGTTCTCGCCGCGCAGCACCGCCACCAGCGGTGTCTTGAGGTTGCGGATGCGGCCGTGCGGGATGGCCACGGCCTTGCCCAGGCCGGTGGAGCCCAGCCGCTCACGGGCGAACAGTGAATCGAAGACCTTCTGCCGCTCCAGGCGATGCTCGTTCTCGAACAGCAGGGCGGCGTGCTCGAACAGCCGCTTCTTGCTGGTGGCAGGGACGTCGAGCAGGATGTCGCGTGCTGTGAGCAGCTTCGAGATGCGGTTCATCCGAAATTACCTGTATCTGGTGCAGCGGGACTGTGATAGAACTTTGCAGCGGTTGGCACAGGGGCGAACCGGCGGGAGTCTGTCCCGCGATACTGTCATTATAGGCGGCTTCGCCGGGCGGGGGCAGCCTGGGCGAGTGCGGCTCAGGGGCGTGCGCAGGCCGCGATGCTGCGGGAAAGGATGGGCATGCAAGCGGTTTCCGTTTGGATTCAGTGGCTTGCGTGCTTCCCGGGAGGGGCGGGCGATAGAGGCCGGGACGGCGGCATGCCGTGCAGCCAGGGCGCGCCAGAGGCGCGCCGGGGTGAAAAAGCGGCATGCATCGACCGGAGCCGACCCATGCCGCAGCGCCTGTCAGGCGGGTTCGGGCATGCGCTTCAGGGCGCTGCCACTGTAGTTCTGCCGTTTCTGCTTGTGCTTGATGACCTGCCGGTCGAGCTTGTCGATGAGGGTGTCGACGGCAGCGTAGAGGTCGGTGTGGGTGGCTTCGGCAAAGATCTCGCGCCCGGCGACAAGCAGCTTCATTTCGGCGCGCTGCACCAGCTTCTCGACCGAGAGGATGACGTTGACGTCGATGACGTGGTCGAAGTGGTGGCGGATCCGGCGCAGCTTGCTGGTGACGTACTCGCGCAGGGCGGGGGTGACTTCCAGATGATGTCCACTGATGGAGAGGTTCATGCCTGGTACTCCTTGGGAGAGGGTTCCACACACGGCCAGTGGGGCAGTCATCGGCTTCGTCGTTGCGCGGCAGGAAGTATCTTGAGGGATTCCCGGTATTTGGCAACGGTTCGGCGCGCGACCTGGATGCCTTTCTGGCCAAGCAGTTCAGTGAGTTGGCTGTCTGACAAGGGCTGGTTGGTATCCTCCTGCTCGATGAGCTTCTGGATGAGTGCACAGACGGCGGTGCTGGATGCGGCGCCGCCGCTGTCGGTAGCCACCTGGCTGCCGAAGAAATACTTCAGCTCGAAGGTGCCGAACGGTGTCCGGATGTACTTCTGGCTGGTGGCGCGGGAAATGGTGGATTCGTGGCGGCCGACGACTTCGGCGATGTCGCGAAGGACCAGGGGGCGAAGCGCCTCGGGGCCGTGATTGAAGAACGCCTTCTGGCGATCGACGATGGCCTGGGCCACGAGCACGATGGTGTCGCCGCGCTGCTGGACGTTGCGTGCCAGGGTGCGGGCTTCCTGAAGCTGGTGAAGCAGGTTGTGTTCGGGAGCGGAAGGTGACTCGGCATGGCTGTCTTCCGTGACCTGTTGCTCCCATTCTGCCCCAGATCTGCCGGTTTGTGCGGGCGATGGCGCGGCCTTTCGGTGGTTTTTCAACAGCGCCTCGTACTCGTCGTGCACGCGCAGCGAAAGCCGGGTGGCGGGGTTGGGTTCGGCACGCCAGCCGTGCGCTGTCCGGCGCACGATGATGTCAGGAATGATGTAGCGGGAGGGCTCCGCGTCGAAGCGGTTGCCGGGGTGCGGGTCCAGCGACTGGACGAGGGTCCGGGCGGCTCGAAGTTCGGCCTGCGAGCAGGACAGGCGCTTGCAGAGCAGGGCGTCCTCGTGTCTTGCCAGCAGTGGCAGGCAGTCGTCGCTTACCAGCTGCAGGGCCAGGGCGATGAGGTCGGTGGATTCGGGTGACGGCTGGATGGCCGGGCTTCCGGATGGGGTGCCGTGGGCTGAGGCCGTTCGGTGGGAGGCGTCGGCGCGGTCCTGCTGCAGGTGCAGCAGCTGCAGGCGCAGGCATTCACCGGGCGTGCGCGCCGCCACACCGGGCGGATCGAAGCCCTGCAAGGTCTGCAGGGCGGCCTCCAGCTCGGCCGAGAGATCGGCGGGGGCAAGTTCCCCGGCGGTCGCGGCATCGTCGGTGTCCTGGCTTCCAGGGGCGCTGGCGATGAATTCCTCGGCCAGGGCGTCCAGCGAGAATCCGGCAGGCAGGTAGCCGTCGTCACCCACCTCCCAGATGAGCAGGTGGATGAGCGCACGCTGGCGGGCGTCGCAGTGGATCTCCGCCAGCTGGTCCAGCAGGTGCTCGCGCAGCGAGGGGGCTGCCGTCAGCGAGCTGCCGTAGGGTTCGTCGTCATCGCCCTCGGGGGGCGGTCCGGCGCTGCGCGCGATGCCCCAGGGATCGTCGCCATCCGGGCCGCTGTCGAGCAGGGTGACGTCAGGCCGCTCGTCGGATGAGGTGGCGGCGGGGTCATGCTCGCCGAAGGCATCGGTGCCATGGCCTGCCAGGTCGCCGTCCTGCCGGGCGGTGCCTGAGCTGTAGGCATCCGTGCCGATGTCCTGTGCGGAGGCTGCCGGGCTGCCGGCGGGCGGCCAAGTGTCGGGGCTGGACATCCGGTCATGCCGGAGGCTGCCGTCGGCGTGCAGGCTGACGGTGTCGTGACGAGGAGGCTCCACCCGTTCCAGAAAGGGGTTCTGCTCGACGGCGCGCTCGATCTCCTGCTCCAGGTCGGCCGTGGACAGCTGCAGCAGGCGGATGGCCTGTTGCAGTTGTGGGGTCAGCAGGAGCTGCTGGCTCTGGCGTGTCTGAAGCGAAGGCTTCATCGGGGCATCGGGTCCGGCAGAAAGGGCTGGGCAAGTGGGGTCCTGCCGCGTTTGTACCATCGGATGCCCGGGTTGCGCGCACCTGGCTGACCAGTGGTTTCCCGGATGCCGGCTGCGTCGGGCCGACGGCAGGCGCGTGGAGGCGGATGCGACAGCGCGTGGAAGGGGGGCGACGCACCCCGTGCGGCGAGCGTGCCGCGGGTTACATCCGGAAGTCTTCGCCCAGGTAGGCCTTGCGCACGCGCTCGTCCTGGATGATCTGGTCGGGGCTGCCGGAGGCCAGCACGACGCCTTCGTTGATGATGTAGGCGCGGTCGCAGATGCCCAGCGTCTCGCGGACGTTGTGGTCGGTGATGAGCACACCGATGCGCCGGTTCTTCAGCAGGTTGACGATGCGCTGGATCTCGATGACGGCGATGGGGTCGACGCCGGCGAAGGGTTCATCCAGCAGGATGAAGCGGGGCGAGCTGGCCAGCGCACGGGCGATCTCCACCCGTCGGCGCTCGCCGCCCGACAGCGAGATGGAGGTGTTGGAGCGGATGTGCTCGATCTGCAGCTCCTTCAGCAGCGATTCCAGGCGTGCCTTCTGCTCGGCACGGCTGATGCCGCGGCCGCGCTTGTCCACCTGCAGCTCCAGCACGGCCAGGATGTTCTCCTCGACGCTGAGCTTGCGGAACACCGAGGCTTCCTGCGGCAGGTAGGACAGCCCCAGCCGGGCGCGGCGGTGGATGGGCAGGTGGCTGATGGAGTGCTCGTCCAGGACGATGTTGCCGCCGTCGGTGGCCACCAGACCGGCGATCATGTAGAAGCAGGTGGTCTTGCCGGCGCCGTTGCGGCCCAGCAGCCCCACCACCTGGCCGCTGGAGACTTCCATGGACACGTCCTTGACCACCACACGGCCGTTGTAGGCCTTCATCAGGTGCTCGGCCTTCAGGCGGCTGATGGGTTCGTGCTCGTGGTGGAGGATGTCGCTCATCGGTCGAAATGCGGATCAGGGTTTCCGGGAGGTCGGCTGGGCAGGGGTGGGCCTGGACAGGCTGCTTTCAGGCTGTAGCGGCAGGGGGGAGCCGGGCTTGCAGGGCTGGCTGGCGGCCTTGCCACCTTCCTGGGTGGTCTGGGGCTGGATGACGATGCGCACGCGCCCGGGGCGTTCGCCGCGCTGCTGGCCGTCCACCGAGAAGGTCTCGGTGCTGGCGCTGTAGACGATGTGGCCACCGGTGATCTCGTCGACCGGCTGGTTGCAGTTCTGGCGCTGCAGCCGCGCGCGGCCGGTGAGTGTGACCTGATCGGTGCGGGTGTCGTAGAAGATCTGGTCGGCCACCCCGTGGATGTACTGCTCCATGCCGTCGCGCTTCTGGCGGAAGCTGGCCTGGGTGCCGTTGACGCGGGCCGTCTGTGCGTTGCGGCCCACCTGGGTGAGCACCATGCGGTCGCCCGTGATGCGGATGGTGCCCTTGGTGAGCACGACGCTGCCGATGAAGGTGGAGACCTTGGTGGCGTCGTTGTATTCCAGCCGGTTGGATTCGATGTTGATCGGCTTGTCGCGGTCGGCTTTCTCGGCGTGGGCGGCGGGTGCAAGCAGCAGGGCCGACAGGGCCAGCGCCAGGGGCAGAAGGGACGAGTGGCCGGACAGCGGACGGGCGGGGATCATGCGGGTCTCGATCGGAATCCAGAAAGGGTGGGCAGCGAGGTGCAGGCCGATCAGCGGCCGGCGGCATGTGCCGCCAGGGTCGGTTTGTGGCGTGCGGGTTTCCTGCTGCCCAGGCTCCCAGGGTGATCCTGCAAGTTTAGCGGGTTTTGGTGTCATCGCCGCGCGCGGTGGCGGGGAAATGACCGCGTACCCGGCTCTTCAGCTCAAGCTGGTGATCCTGGTCGCGGATTTCCATGCCCACGCCCTCCAGCCGGTTGTCGCCGGCCTGCATCTGCACCGGGGATGCGGTGGAAATGACGTTGTGCACCATGTCCACGCGGGCGGTCTCGGTGGTCAGCTGCATGGGAGGCTCGTCGGCCGTGGCTGCGCGCAACACCTGCACGTCTTCCTGCAGGTCGGCGTAGTCGCCGCTGTCGGGCGCGGAGCCCTTGCGTGAGGTGATGGTGGTGAGCGGCTGGGTCTCATCCAGCGAGATGATGCGGGGCCGGGTGAAGGCCATACGCTGGTCCAGCGGGTAGTGCAGCATGTGGTCGGCCTCGACCCGCACCGAGGGATTGCCGTTGGCGTCGGCGCGCATCAGCGTCATCTGCTCGACAAAGAAGTCGGGGTCGGGCCGTCCTTCGACGGCGGGGGCACCATGGTTCTGCTCGGCCTGCTTGGCGAAGTAGTAGCTGACCATGCCCAGGCCGATGAGGATCAGCACCGAAGCGGCGGCGGCCAGGCGGTCGAAGAGGCGTGGGCTCATGAAGCGGGCAGTGCAGGCGGGATGGTGGGTTCATGGGGACGGCCCGGCGGGCCGTCAGGACAGGCGATGCGGCAGATTCAGGGAAGAGGAAGGATCAAGCCGTCGCATCAGGCCGGGCTGAGGATGTTTTCACCCACGGCGATCTGCCCGGCGTCGCTGTTGGTGTCGATGTG
>CAUVLK010000070.1:0-9056 GCA_963552635.1 uncultured Lautropia sp.
GCCGGCAGCACCTCCAGCCATTGGCGCGTCTTCAGGCCGCAGTCCGGATTCACCCAGAGCCGCTCAGCCGGGATGCGCTGCGCCGCCTTCTCCATCAGGTCCACCATGTGCTGCACCGTGGGCACGTTGGGCGAATGGATGTCATAGACGCCAGGCCCGATCTCGTTCGGATAGCTGAAGTCATCGAAGGCATCCAGAAGCTCCATGTCGGAGCGCGAGGTCTCGATGGTGATCACGTCCGCATCCATGGCTGCAATGGCGGGCATGATGTCGTTGAACTCCGAATAGCACATGTGGGTGTGGATCTGGGTGTCGTCGGCCACACCATTGGCCGTGATGCGGAAGCACTCCACCGCCCAGTCCAGGTACGCCTGCCATTGCGCCCGACGCAGCGGCAGCCCCTCGCGCAGCGCCGCCTCGTCGATCTGGATGATGCCGATGCCGGCCTTTTCCAGATCCAGCACCTCCTGGCGGATGGCCAGCGCCAGTTGCCGGCAGGTCGTGGCACGCGGCTGATCATCGCGCACGAACGACCAGTTCAGCATCGTTACCGGACCGGTGAGCATGCCCTTCATCGGGCGCTTCGTGAGCGACTGTGCATGCTGCGCCCAGGCCACCGTCATCGGATGCGGACGGCTGATGTCGCCGAACAGGATGGGCGGCTTCACGCAGCGCGACCCATAGGACTGCACCCAGCCGAAGCGGCTGAACGCATAGCCTTCCAGCTGCTCGCCAAAGTACTCCACCATGTCGTTGCGCTCGGGCTCGCCATGCACCAGCACGTCCAGCCCCAGCGTTTCCTGCTCGCGCACACAGCGGGCCACCTCGGCCCGCATGGCCTGCTCGTAGGCCGCCACATCAATCTTGCCAGCCTTGAACTGACGACGTGCCTGGCGAATTTCGGCCGTCTGCGGGAAGGAACCAATGGTGGTGGTGGGAAACATCGGCAGCTGGAAACGGGCCCGCTGGCGCTGCGCCCGCACCGCGTAGGGGCTCTGGCGCGTCGTTGCGGCCTCCGTGGCGCATTGGGCCAGCGCCGCCTGCACGGCCGGGTTGTGGACACGCGGTGAACGACGACGCGACTCGATCGCCTGTC
The DNA here is from genome assembly GCA_963552635.1 of uncultured Lautropia sp. Lineage (GTDB taxonomy): Bacteria > Pseudomonadota > Gammaproteobacteria > Burkholderiales > Burkholderiaceae_E > Lautropia. Next base: position 1,097 of record CAUVLK010000070.1, read on the forward strand.
GATTGGCCGCCAGCTCGTCCCGCACGGCGTCACGCCCTTCATTGATGGCCCGGGCCAGCACGCGCAGCTCATCCAGCTTCTGGCGTGCAAAGGCCAGCCACGATTTCAGCTCGGCATCCAGCCCGTCCTCGCTGGCCAGATCCACCGGCACATGCAGCAGCGAGCACGACGGCGCCAGCCACAGCCGGTCACCCAGCCGTGCCGCCACCGGCTCCAGCCAGTCCAGCACCGCCTCCAGATCAGTCTTCCAGATGTTGCGACCATCAATGACGCCCAGCGACAGCACCTTGTGCGTCGGCAGCAGGTTCAGCAGGGGCTTCGCATCCTCGCGGCCACGGATGGCGTCCAGATGCAGCCCTGCCACCGGCAGATTCGCCGCCAGCCAGGCATTCTCTTTCAGCGGACCGAAATACGTGGCCAGCAGCACCTTGATGCGCACGCTCTTGAGGTGGTGATAGGCCAGGTTCAGCGCATGCTGCCAGTCCGGCGACAGCTCGGTCACCAGAATCGGCTCGTCGATCTGCACCCATTCCACCCCTGCATCGGCCAGCACCTGCAGCAGCTCGGTGTACACCGGAAGCAGCCGTGGCAGCAGCGACAGACGGTCCAGATCGGGATGCGCCGCATCACGCACCTTGCCCAGCGCCAGATAGCTGACCGGACCCAGCAGCACCGGCTTGGCTGCCACGCCCTGCGCCCGGGCCTCGGCCAGCTGCGCCAGAATCCGCGACGGATCCAGCCGGAAGGTCGTGTCGGCGCCAAACTCCGGCACGATGTAGTGATAGTTGGTGTCGAACCACTTGGTCATCTCGCCCGCGGCCACACCGGCCTCGACATCATGCGTGCCGGGCGCACAGCCACAGGCGGCCTTGTCGACGGAACCTTCCGCCAGCGTGGAATCCTGTCCCGACGCAGGGGCCACGGCCTGGCTTTCCTGCCCCGCCAGCTCGGTACCCGGCGCCGAACGCCCCCGCGCCACCCGGAAGTAGTTGTCCAGGTCATCGCCGGCATAGCCACGCACCCGCGCCGGCAGGTTGCCCAGCGTGAAGCTCATGTCCAGCACCTGGTCGTAGAACGAGAAATCCCCCACCGGCACCCAGTCCAGACCCGACTGATCCTGCCAGTGACGGCTGCGCAGCTCTGCGCCGACCTGCTGCAGCGCCTCGCGCGAGGACTCGCCCCGCCAATAGGCCTCCAGCGCGAATTTCAGTTCCCGCCGCGCACCGATGCGCGGAAACCCCAGGGAATGCGTGCTTGCCATGATCTTCTCCATGCGTTGCCGATGAGCAGGACTGCATGGTAGGAAGCCTCATCCATGAATGGAAATGCTATTCTTTCATCGGTCGATCAATAATTTTCATGGATAGGCACATGGCCACCTTCCTGGAACGCATCCATCTGGAAATCATCCAGGCCGTTGACCGGCATGGCTCGCTGACCGCCGCCGCCGAACGCCTGCACCTCACCCAGCCGGCCCTCAGCCATTGCATCCGCAAGCTGGAAGACCAGCTGGGCACCCCCATCTGGCACCGCGAAGGCCGCAACCTGCGCCCCACCCAGGCCGGCCACTACCTGCTGGGCGTGGCCAACCGACTGCTGCCCCAGCTGCAGCACGCCGAAGAACGCCTGCGCCAGTTTGCCCGCGGCGAACGCGGCACCCTACGCATCGGCATGGAATGCCACCCGTGCTACCAATGGCTGCTGAAAGTGGTGGCCCCCTACCTGCGCGCCTGGCCCGCCGTGGACGTGGACGTGAAGCAGAAATTCCAGTTCGGCGGCATCGGCGCCCTGTTCAATGACGAGATCGACCTACTGGTGACCCCCGACCCCCTGTACCGCCCCGGCCTGCGCTACGAAGCCGTCTTCGACTACGAACAGGTGCTGGTGGTGGCACGGAGCCACCCGCTGGCCCATCAGGTCGACGTGCAGCCCGAACAGCTGGCAGACGAGACCCTGATCACCTACCCCGTCGGCATCGACCGCCTGGACATCTACACCCAGTTCCTGACCCCCGCCGGCATCGCGCCCCGCCATCACCGACAGATCGAGACCACCGACATCATGCTGCAGATGGTGGAAAGCGGCCGCGGCGTGACCGCCCTGCCCCGCTGGCTGGTCGAAGAGAACATGCAGCGCTTTGCCGTAGTGCCGCTGCGCCTGGGCCCCCACGGCGTGGCCAAGCAGATCTTCCTGGGGTTCCGGGAGGGAGAGGATGAGGTGGACTATCTGCGGGGGTTTGTGGAGCTGGCGCGGGGCAGCATGAAGGACGATGCCTCACCCATCCGTGCATGACACTTGTGTGTTCAGCTCTTCACTCGGACGTGCCTCACACCCCCAACCACTCCGCCACCCCCCGGCCAAACAGCAGGATGGCCGCCGCAAAGACAAAGAGCAGCACGATGAACCAGATGGGTTCATCGATGCGGTTGCGGGCTGACTGGCGCAGCAGCAGCAGGGTGAAGGCGAGGTAGACCAGCACGCCGGCAATGGAGGTGGTGCTAACCTGACCCAGGCGTCCGTCGATGGGGGTCAGGACCAGGACCGAGGGCACCAGGCCGTAGACGAGGGATATCCACCAGCCGCCCAGCGGGGAACGCGCCCTGCTGGCCGATGCGGTGGTTTCGGCGCGGGTGTCGGTCTGGTCTTGTCGCATGGCGTCGCCCCCTGTCTGTGGCTTTGCGGACAGGCAGTCGGCCGCGCGAGTGGCCGCTGTCTTCCTCGGTGGCAGCGTCTTTATGGGCTGCTCATGTGTACCGTGTCATCCGGGGCTGGAAAGGCGGCCCTGTCCTGCCGCTGCCTGCCCGATGTCAGGTTCTTCGAGTGTATCCAGCGAACGCCTCCTTCCGGCGCTTTGCCCCCTGGTTTTACCCGGCCATCCTTGCGGCGCCGGCCATTCCGGGGGTGCTGAATGAGTGCACACCCCATGGGCTACACTTGCCGTGCGGTCGGTACCGACCGTTTCCCCCGATTCACCCCTTTCTCCGCCATGCCCTCCTCCTCCGCATCCTCTCCCCCTTCGCTCCTGATCATCGGCACGGGCGGCACCATTGCTGGCGTAGCCGCATCGGCGGGCAGTACGGCCGGCTACCAGGCGGGGGCGCTGCCCATCGGGCAGATTCTGGATTCGGTGCCGGGACTGTCCACACTGGCGCCGGAGGGGCGGCTGGCCACCGAGCAGGTCTTCTCGATTCCCAGCGAGCAGATGAGCGGGGCTCACTGGCTGCAGCTGGCAGGCCTGCTGCGGGCATGGCTGAGCGGTGACAAAGTGCCCGATGCCATCGTCATCACGCACGGCACGGACACGCTGGAGGAGACGGCGTTCTTCCTGTCGCTGGTGCTGCCGCCCACGCGGCCGGTGCTGCTGACGGGGGCGATGCGACCGGCCAGCGCGCTCAGTGCCGATGGGCCGGGCAATCTGTACGATGCCTGCCGCTTTGCGCTGGCGGCACAACAGGCCGGCATCGGTGGGGTGTTCGTGAGCTTTGGCGGTCGGGTGCTGCGCGCGGATGCGGTGTACAAGCAGCATGCCAACCGGACGGATGCGTTTGCGCAGCGCTTCGGTCAGCCAGTGGCCTGGCTGGAGGCGGACCGGCCGTGCTGGCAGCAGCCCTTGCCGGACGGGATGGGGCTGCGGGGGCAGTTTGCCGCGCTGCCGATGATGCGGACGGCTCCGACACCAGCGTCCCGCACGCAGACCGCCATTTCTGGCACGCAGGTGCCCGCTGGAACGCAGCAGGCGGAAACCGGCCCACTGTCGGGTGACGCGCCCCTGCCCCCGGTGGGCATCGTGCCCCAGCATGTGGATGCTGACCCGGCCATGGTGGCCTGGCTGCAGTCACGTGGCTGCCAGGGGCTGGTGCTGGCCGGCACGGGCATCGGTACCATGCCGGCGCCCATGCGGGCGGCGCTGGCCCAGGCGCGCCGTGAGGGTTGTCTGGTGGTGCGGGCCAGTCGGGTGCCGGAAGGCTACGTGGGGCGTAATACCGAAGCCAGGCCGGAAGACAGCGATGACGCGCTGGACTTCATCGCGTCCGGCTGGCTGGATGCCCGCAAGGCGCGCATTCTGCTGCAGCTCTGCCTGGCAGCAGGAATACACGACGCCCAGGAGATTCAGGCGCTCTTCGAGCGTTGTTCACCGTGAGACGGCCTTTCCTGGACTGACCCGGCCGTCCTCGCTCAACGTCCCTGCGAATCCTCCAGCCGATCAAGCCGCTGGGCCAGGCGGCGCACGCCGTCGGACCAGTCCTCGAACTCGGCCCGAGAGACCAGCACGCCCGTTCCGGACGACAGGTGATCAGCCAGTGCATCCTGCAGCCGGCTGCCGACCTCGGCCGCGTGCACGCGGGCGTCGCGCCAGAACTGGCCGGCCCGATGGGCAGCCACGTCGCCCACCACCTGGCTGAGGTCTTCCTCCACGTCCCAGTGCAGGGCCTTGGCCACATCGCCCAGGGTCTGGGCCAGCATCACGTCGCCTTCGATGCGCAACGTGGCGCCCAGCGCCAGCGGACCTTCGCGCAGCACCCGAAAGAGCGCATCCACGGTGGGGCGCGCCGTCAGCACCACGGCCGGTTCCTCGCCGGAAACGGCGGTCAGCATGCCGTCGACGCCGATACGGGCATCGGCCTGCAGGGTAGGCAGGCGCAGAAAGCCCTCGTCGGACGCAGGTTCGGCGCTAACCTTCGAGGCCGCGGCCGAACGCGGGGCAGTGCCCGTCTTCGCGGGACGTGGCGCTGCCTTGTCCCTCTGCCCGCCTGCGGTGGGCGGCACGGCCCGGATGCGCACCACATGACCGGCATGGCTGGCCAGCAGTTCACGCAGCCAGGGCTGCTGGCCGGTGATGTGGTTGATGGCCGACAGCACCAGCTGGGCAACGGGGAGCGGGATCTGGAACATGGTGTTGAAAAAGGTTTTCAAGGCAATGAGGGCTTCCAGTCAGAGCTTCAGCTCGGCATGAGAGCCGAGCCGAAGCAGAACCAGCCGAAAGTCATCGGGTTTCTGATAGATCAGGATAAGATCAGGCCGGATGTGACAATCCCTGCATTCTTTCCAATTACCGGTCAGAGCGTGATCACGCAGCTTCGGCGCAAGTGGCTCGTCGTTGGCAAGCGCTTCGAGCACGGGCATCAGGTCTTCCTCCAGCGTCTTGCCGTGTGCTCCCTTTCGTTCACGCTTCAGGTCGCGCCGAAACTGTCCGGTGTAGTCGATATCACGCATGCTCGTGCGCGTTGCCGGAATCCTCTTCGCCGTCCTCGTCACGAATCAGGGAACGTATGCCATCAAGCGTGGTTCGCGTGACCTTGCCATTCCTTGCGTCCAGCATGGCCTGCACGGTTTCGGCATTGGGTTGGAACAGGTCCAGTGGCAAGGCACGTTCAGTAGCGATGCGTGTCATGAACATGCGCACTGCATCTGAAACCGTCAGACCAGTCGCCTTGATCACCGCCGTTGCAACGTCCTGAATCTCATCAGGGACTCGGGCCTGAATAGTTGCCATCTCACTACCCTCATGCTGTTTGTAGTACAGTGTACTACACATTGATCACCATTCCCACGCATCCTGGGTGAGCTGCCGCAGCAGTCAGCCAGACAGATGCTTGCGCAGCGCCATGAAAAAACCCGCCCCGACGCATGCACGCGTGGGGCGGGTGTCTGTCCTGCCGGGTTGGGAGCGCGGCCTTCGTGAAGGTGTCGCCCCCAACCCGCCCGGCGCCGACAGGCGACGCCGTGGCCTGGATGCCGATCAGCCGATCAGTTGGGCTGCTGGATGCCGGCCAGCACCCAGCCGGAAGCGCCGGAGGCGGGGCGGGTGAAGTTCCAGATCTCGGAGAACGGCTCGGCCGGGCTGTTGGGCTCTTCGCGGATGAGGCCGCTGAAGAGCACGCTGGCCACCAGGATGGGGCCTTCCTGGTGCATGCCGGTCAGTTCGGCGTTCAGCTCGACCACTTCGGTGGTCTGCGGGGTGCTGCCGCGCTGCATCATGTCGATGTTCAGCTCGCCGAACATCTCGGGCGAGGTGAACTCGCGCAGGTCGTCGGCGTTGCGGGCGTCGAAGGCAGCCTGCAGGCGCACGAACTGGACCTTGGCCTGGCGCACGAAGGCTTCGGTGTCGAAACCGCCGGGCACCTGCATGGCCGCGGTGTAGCCGCTGACAGTCGGGTCGGTGGCAGGGGCAGGCGCCTGAGCCGCACCGGCAGCCGGCGTCTGGCTGAACAGGCCACCGGCGTTGCTGTTCTGGCGGAACATGTCGTTCTGGCCCGCCGGCTTGGCGCTGTTGTTGAAGGCGTCACGCAGGTTGCCGGCGAATGGCGCGCCGCTGCCGGCCGCCTGTGCCTGCTGCTGTTGCTGCAGGCGCTTGCCGAACATGCGGAAGGCGAAGATGGCCAGACCCGCCAGCAGGAGCATCAGCAGGAAGACACCGGAGCCTTCACCCAGGCCGAAGGCCGAGGCCAGGGCGCTGAGGCCCAGACCGGCGGCCAGACCGCCCAGCAGGCCCATGCCGAAGCCGGGCCGACGGCCGTTGTTGGCCTGGGCAGCCTGCTGTTGCCGGTTGTTGGCCATGGCGTTGTGTTGAGCCGGCGCGGCACGTTGAATGGTGCTGTTCTGGCGACCGATGCTGCGGCCTCCACCGATCCGGGCGGCTTCGGCGCTGTCGGTAAAGAGCATGACCGAGCTGGCCAGCACGACCATCAGCATCATCAGGAATTTTTTCATGTGAGTTCCTCTGTCCAAGCGAATGTGTGGTTGGGCAACGGGGAAACTGGGGAAGGCCGGAAATGGGTGCCTTCCCGGGGGCCGAGGGCTCGGCCAGGCTTTTGCCACCATCTACCGGGCATCTGCCCGGATCGACCGCCCAACGTGCACGAAAACACGATGTGTGGTGCGACCTCCGCCGTAGATGGGGGCGGTCCGCCAAAATACAACAGGAAGCGAAAAACCACAACGCCCGTTTGTGCAGGGCTGCCGGGCGGCGAGCCCGACACATGCAGCCTGCCGCAGCCCTGCCCGGCGCGATCAGGCCAAGGGATCAGATCAGGCCGAAGGGATCAGTCCAGCCGCACGCCCTGGTGCAGGGCCACCACGCCGGCGGTCATGTTGAAGTAGCGCACCTGACCGAAGCCGGCGTCGCGGAACATCTGGGCCAGGGTTTCCTGGTCAGGGTGCATGCGGATGGATTCGGCCAGGTAGCGATAGCTGTCGGCGTCGTGGGCAACGACCTTGCCGATAAGGGGCAGCACACCGAAGGAGAAGGCGTCGTAAGGACGACGCAGCGGCTCCCAGACCTTGGAGAATTCCAGCACCAGCGCCTTGCCGCCGGTCTTGAGGACGCGGTGGATCTCCTTCAGGGCCTCTTCCTTGTGGGTCATGTTGCGCAGGCCGAAGGCCAGCGTCACGCGATCAAAGCTCTTGTCGGGGAACGGCAGTTTCTCGGCGTCGCACTGCACGGTGGGGACGGTCAGGCCGTCATCCAGCGCCCGGTCACGGCCCACGGCCAGCATGGCGGCGTTGATGTCGGTCATCCAGACCTCGACGCCAGGCTTCCTGGCCATGGCACGGGCCAGATCACCACTGCCGGTGGCCAGATCCAGCACCTTCATGCCGGGACGCAGGGCTGCCTGACCCACGGTGAAGTGCTTCCAGAGCCGGTGCAGACCGCCCGACATCAGGTCATTCATCAGGTCGTAGCGGCTGGCCACCGAATCGAACACGCCACGCACCCGGCCAGCCTTCTCGGTGGCATCGACCTGCTGGTAGCCAAAATGGGTTTTCTCGTGGGTGTCGGGCATGAAAGCCTCCGTGAATGGTGTTTTTTGTCTGCGGGTGAGAAACGTGTCTTCACCCGGAAGCGGCGCGCCGCGAGGTCTGGGGTTGCCCCGAAGGCGGCCGGATGCAAGCCAATGGGCCGGGGGCCGGATCAGCCGCCGCAGCCGCCACTGCCACAGCCGCCGCCACCCCCGCAGCC
>CAUVLK010000071.1:0-8995 GCA_963552635.1 uncultured Lautropia sp.
GCCCTGGTGCCACCGCTGCTGCTGCTGTGGCTGGAGGCCGCCGCCAGCGCTGCACCGGATCTCTCCAGCCTGAAGCTCATCCAGGTGGGTGGCGCCAAGCTGATCCCGGAAGTGGCACGACGCGTCACGCCCACACTGGGCGCCACGCTGCAACAGGTCTTCGGCATGGCCGAAGGACTGGTCAACTACACACGCATCGATGACGATGCCGAGACCATCATCCAGACCCAGGGCCGCCCCATCAGCCCGGATGACGAGATCCGCATCGTGGACGATCACGACCAGCCAGTCCCGGCTGGCGAGGCTGGCAACCTCCTCACGCGCGGTCCCTACACCATTCGCGGCTACTTCAACAATCCGGCAGCCAACGAGCGTTCCTTCACCCACGACGGCTTCTATCGCACCGGCGACATCGTGCGCCGCACCGAAAGCGGCCACCTGGTGGTGCAGGGTCGCGCGGGCGACCACATCAACCGTGCAGGCGAGAAGATCTCGGCCGAAGAGATCGAGAACCACCTGATGGCCCATCCGCAGGTCTACGACGCTGCCGTGGTGTCGGTCCCTGACGACTACCTGGGCGAGCGCAGCTGTGCCTTCATCATCGCGCGCGGCGAGCGTCCACGACCGGCCGAGCTGAAGAAGTGGATCCGTGCCCAGGGACTAGCCGACTTCAAGGTGCCCGACCAGTTCGTCTTCGTCGATCACTTCATGGAAACCGCCGCCCTGAAACTCAGCCGCAAGGCGCTGCGCGCCCACCTGCGTGCCCAACTGGATGAAAAAGCATGACGACCCTCACCCTTGAACAGATGCGTGCCGACCTGGCCAGGATCCTGCTGGAAGACCCGGCCGACATCCATGACGACGACAACCTGATCGATCTGGGCCTGGACTCGATGCGCGCCATGACGCTGGCCAGCCGCTGGCAGGCCGCCGGCGCACGGCTGGACTTCTCGGAAATGGCACTGAACCCCACGCTGGGGCACTGGTGGACGCTGATTCAGCAAGCCGGCTGAAGCCTCCCGACACACTGTCCCGCTCCGCGCATTCCCCCTTTGCCGCAGGCCCCTGACGGCAGCCCTGCTGGAACGAGCCCTCCCCATGACGCCCGCCCTGAACGACGACACGCCTTCGATGGACAGCCCTGCCGGTGCCGTGCCGCTGACCGAAGCCCAGGAAGGGCTCTGGTATGCGCAGCAGCTGGATCCGCACAACCCGATCTTCAACACCGGCCACTGCACCGGCATCCGGGGTGACGTGGACGTGGAACGGCTGGCCAGCGCCATCGAGCGGACCCTGGCGGAGGCCGATGCACTGTCGCTGGCCTTCATCGACACCGAGGATGGCCCGCGCCAGTATTTCGACGCTGCCCGCCGTCCGGTGCTGGAGCGCCTGACGCTGCCCGGTGACACAGCAGGCCGCGCCGAGGCCGATCGCCTGATGCAGGCCGACCTGCGCACCCCCATCGATCCGCGTACCACGGCTCTGGCCCGGCATCTGCTGATCCGGTTCACCCCCTCGGCAGAGACGGACAGCTCGGACAATGCCTTGCCCACGGTGCTGTGGTTCCAGCGCGTCCACCACCTGGCGGCCGACGGCTACGGCATGGCGCTGATCGAGCAGCGGGCCATGCAGCACTACCGTGCGCTGGCCGGCACGCCCCTGACCTCCTTTGCAGCCGTGGTGGCCGATGATGCCCGCTACCGCGACAGTGCACAGCGCGCGACCGATGCGGCCTACTGGCGCGAACTGCTGGCGCCGCTGGACACCGTCGGCAGCCTCTCCGAACGCAGCGCCGCCACGGGCGATCACGCGCTGCACGCCGAGATCGACGTGCCCGAGGACGTGCTGCAGGCCCTGCGCCAGAAGGAGCAGCAGACGCTGGTAAGCTGGCCCGATGTGCTGACCATGCTGCTGGCCGCCTACGTGCAGCGCCACATCGGCCAGCAGCCGGTGGTACCCGGTGTGCCTTGGATGGGCCGACTGGGCAACGCCAGCGCCCGCAGCGTGGCCACCGTCATGAACATCGTGCCGCTGGTTCTGGAGATGGACCAGGACCGGCCGCTGGACGAACTCATCGTCCAGACCGCACGCCAGCTGAAGCAGGCTCGACGCCACGGCCGCTACCGCAGCGAACAGATGCGCCGCGACCAGGCACGCCCCGGCGGCCAGGGCCGCATCCATGGGCCGCTGCTCAACATCCTGCCCTTCGACGCCCCCTACCGCCAGGCCGGACTGGACGCCGACCAGGTCGTCTTCAGCACCGGGCCCGTGGAGGACTTCAACCTGAACGTGCGCGCTGCGCCCGATGCCAGCGGCATGCGCCTGCAGGTGGAAGCCAACCCGCGCCTCTACGCGGCCGAGGACATCGATCGGCACCCGGCACGCCTGCTGGCCTTCCTGCGTGCCGCCCTGCAGGCCGACACCCTGCGCCCCGTGCAGACCCTGCACGACGAGGAACTGAACCACTGGGTGGCAGGCGTCAACGATACCGCCCACCCGGTACCGGACACCACGCTGGTGGCCCTGGTGCGAGAGGCCAGCCGGCACCATGCCAGTGGCGAGGCCTTGCGCATGCAGGACGAACGCCTGGACTACGCCGCCTTCGACGCCCAGGTGGACGCGGCCGCCCGCCGCCTGGTGCAGGCCGGCGTGAAGCCACGTGACATCGTGGCCGTGGCCCTGCCCCGCAGCCCGCGCATGGTGATGAGCCTGCACGCCATCCAGCGTGCCGGCGCCGCCTACCTGCCGCTGGACATCGAACAGCCGGCAGCACGCATCCAGCGCATCCTGACGGCTGCAGAGCCCCGCACCGTGGTGGTGGACGAGACCACGCGCTCCCTGCTGGAGGGCGCGGACGTGGCCTCGGTCGACGTGTCAGCACTGTTCACCCCCCCTCTCCCCGGGGGTTCGGCAACCCGCACTACACAGGACGCCGCCGACCCGAAGTCGGCCATCAACCTGCCCGTCGTGCAGCCCGCCGACCCCGCCTACGTCATCTACACCTCGGGCAGTACCGGCGAGCCCAAGGGCGTGTTGGTCAGCCACCATGCCATCGTCAACCGGCTGCTGTGGATGAAGGAACACTACGGTTTCGGTCCGCAGCACCGATTCCTGCAGAAGACGCCCTACACCTTTGACGTGTCGGTCTGGGAGCTGTTCCTGCCCATGCTGTGCGGCGCCCCGCTGGTGGTGGCGGAACCCGACCTGCACCGTGACCCGCAGGCACTGGCTGCGCTGATCCGCCGGGAAAGCGTGGATGTGGTGCACTTCGTGCCCTCCATGCTGGCCGCCTTCCTGGACGAACCGGCCAGCGAAGGCCTGCGGATGAATGCCGTCTTCTGCAGCGGTGAAGCCCTTCCTGCCCCCCTGCGCGACCGCTTCCATGCACGCATGCAGTCGGCGCTGCACAACCTGTACGGCCCCACCGAGGCGGCCGTGGACGTGAGCTTCTGGGATGCGGGCCGCACCGACCGCAGCGACCCGATCCCCATCGGCTTCCCGGTCTGGAACACGGGCCTGTACATTCTGGACGACTGCCTGCGTCCGGTGCCCCCCGGCGTGACCGGCACCCTGTATCTGGGCGGCCGCCAGCTGGCCGACGGCTACCTGGGTCGCCCGGACCTGACCGAGGCCCGCTTCATCCTGCACCCCGGCTTCGGCGCGGAAGACACGCCCCGCCGTCTGTACGACAGTGGCGACCTGGCGCGCTGGCGACGGGATGGAGCGGTGGAATACCGCGGCCGGCTGGACCATCAGGTCAAGCTGCGCGGCCAGCGCATCGAGCTGGGCGAGATCGAGGCCGCCTTCTCCATCCACCCACAGTGCCGTCAGGTGGCCGTCATCGCCCGTGTCGACAACCAGGGCGGTCAACGGCTGGTAGCCTACGTGGTGCCGCAAAGCGACGCCGAACCGCAGCCGGTCGTCATCAATGACGAAGCCCTGGCCGAGAGCCTGCTGGACCACGCCCGCGCCCTGCTGCCGGCCGCCATGGTGCCTTCGGCCGTCGTGCTGATGGCAGCGCTACCCATCAACGCCAGCGGCAAGATGGACCGCAAGGCACTGCCCGCCCCGGTCTTTGCCGTGCAGGCGCGCACGCCCGCCCGCACCCCCCAGGAAAAGCAGGTGGCGGCCGCCTTTGCCGAGATTCTCGGGCTGTCCGAACAGCCCGGCGTGGAAGACGACTTCTTCATGCTGGGCGGCCATTCCCTGCTGGCCACGCGGCTGGCAGCACGGCTGCGCGACCAGTGCGGTGTCGAACTCACGCTGGGCGCCGTCTTCGAGCACCCGGAAGTGGGCCGGCTGGCCGCCTGGATCGAGCGACTGCAGCGTCGCGAGGCCGATGCGTCCTCGGCAGGCTTCGGGCCGATCTTCCGGCTGCGGGGCGATCTGCCGGCCCCAAACGCCGTCAGCGCTGCTCTGGGACAGGAGGCTGATTCCGCCAACCACGCATCCGCTGCGCAGGGGACCCCATCACCGGCCCTGTTCTGCATCCACCCCGCGGGTGGCCTGGCCTGGTGCTACGGGCTGCTGGCACGGCGGCTGTCAGGCGACCGCCCGGTGGTCGGCCTGCAATCCCCAGCCCTGACGGGCGAGCACGCGCGCTATCCCAGCCTGCGGGCGCTGGCCGCCCACTATGCCGACCTCATCCTGCAGATGCAGCCCGACGGCCCCCATCACCTGCTGGGCTGGTCCACCGGCGGCATCCTGGCGCAGGAAATCACCTGCCAGCTGCAGGCCCGACACGCCCGCGTGGGTGTGGTCTGCCTGCTGGACGCCTATCCCGCCGACGCCTGGCGTGACCGGGCGCCTGCCGAGGCCCACGACGTCTGGCGCGCCATCCTGCACATCGCCGGCCAGGATCCGGACGTGCTGGCTGCCGAAGGGCCGCTGACGCGGGAGCGCGTGATCGACTTCCTGCGTGCGCAGAAGCACCCGCTGGGCGACCTGACCGATGCGCAGCTGCACGGCATCTTCGAGGCCGTGGCCGCCAGCAACACGCTGGTCAAGACCCACCCTCACCAGCGCTACGACGGCGAGCTGCTGTACTTCCGGGCGGCACGCGACCACGTGGGCGAGAACCTGCACCCCGACATGTGGGCACCATGGACCAACAGCCTGGCCGTGCACGACGTGCCCAGCCTGCACGCCCACATGCCGGGCGAGGCAGCACTCGCGCACTGGCTGCCAGTGCTGGAAGAGGCGCTGGCGGACAAGGAACGGGGCTGAGGCGCGGGCTGGCATCACGCTGCCAGCACCGACACCAGGAAATCCGCCACCGCCCGTACTCGCGGCGAGTGCCGCACGTCCTCGTGCATGACCAGGTACAGGGTCTCTTCCAGCACCTCGGGCGAACGGCCATTCACCACCACCGGCACCAGATCGTCATCGGGCTGCACGCAAAGATGTGGCAGAAAGCCAATGCCCATCCGTTGCCGGGCAGCCTGCCGGATCAGCTCGAAATCATTGCAGCACAGCAGAATGTCGGCCTCGCCGATGAGCTGTTTTGCCCATGCCTGCTGCGGATTGACGGTGGAAAGCATGAGAAATGCTCGCCGCTGCCGCGCAGTCCGCTTCAGATAACCGGGGTGCGCAAAGAAGCCGAAGCGGATGCTACGCAGGCGCTGCACCACCAGATCGCTCTGGCGCGGGCGTACCAGCCGCAATGCGATGTCGGCCTGACGCCCATGCAGATCACTCAGGTCTGCACTTCCCTGCAGGACCAGACGGATGCGGCCATGACGAAAGGCCGGCAGATGCGGCATCAGGCCATGGCGCAGAATGACGGGCGGTGCGGAGACGACCACGTCACCCACATGCGTGGCCTGCTCATGGGCCAGCCGTTGCAGCCCCTGCATGTCCTTGTACAGCTCGCAGGCATGCTCATGAATGCGCTGCCCGTCTTCCGTGAGCCAATGGCGCTTGCCCATGCGGTGAAAGAGCCGCAGGCCCAGAGTCCGCTCCAGGCGCGCGATGCGCCGCGACACCGTGCTGTGCTGCACGCCCAGCGCCTCGGCTGCCGCCGAAAGCGTCTGGTGCCGCGCCAGTGTCACGAAATGCAGCACGTCGTTCCAGTCGAGATTCATGTTCGGTGTGTCGTGGCGGCCGAGCCCTGGTCGGGACCGGCCGCGAAGGTGCAGTTCATGCCGGTCGTGCGCGAGGGCGAGCGCGTCCGTCCGATGCACCCGCTCGGCTCGAGGTCGCACCTGGTGGCCTCGCTGCCCCGCGCCGATGGGCTGGCCGTCGTCCCGGTCGGCACGGGCCGGGTGGAGCCCGGAACGGAACTGGAGTTCATCGCGGCGCACCCGCGCTGAGGGCGGCGAGCGGGCGGACTCGAAGACGCCGCGGCCCCGGACACGAAAGGCAGAGATGACCGGTGGAGGCGCCAGCCCGTGGGGGCGACGCGGCCTCCTCGCCCTGTGCCTGCTCGCCCCTGCCTGTTCGAGGCGGAGACCCTCCTGCTCATCCGCTCCGGCAGGCCGCCCGGGAGGACAGCGGCAATCCCGCTGCGGGGCCCGATCGTGCCGGGGACGCTCGCTCATGGCCGCCCTCCGGGCCGGGTTCATCCTCTCCCGCCGTCGCAGGCACGTGTGAAGGACGCCGCTGCGGCGCGGGCCGCCGGCCTGCGCCACGCGGACCACGGCGCGCCCTACGCGGCGCGGCTCGAGCAGCCGTGCGGGATCCGCAGGGCCCGTGTCGCGGTCCGACGCATCGTGGAGCGCCCCGACGGCACCCGCAGCGGCGAATTCCTCGTCCGCGGGGGCAAGGGGGAGAGCATCCGGTGCTTCGCCGACATGGCCCTGCCGGTGCCTGCCGACAAGCCCGTCTGCGGCGCCGACGTCTGCCGGGCTTCCGGTGACCTGCAATGCGCTGACCGGCGACCGCGCCTTCGACGAGGAGTGGGCCCTCATGACGACGGCCCCTCCCCGGCGCCGGTGCTCGGCCCGCAGCTGCGCGCCGTCCTGGGCGCCGACTGCTTCCGCCGGCTGCATCTGGCCGACGGCCGTATGATCTGTCTGACCAGGAATTCCTTCCGGGTCGAGGACTTCGGGCGACCCGCCGGCCAGGTCCGGTGGCCGGGGCGGATCATCGAGGCCGAGTCGGCGGGGCCGGCGGCGGGCCCCGGCTGAGCCGAGGGAGCCGGCCGAGCAGTCCGCGCGACCGCCGGACGCGGGAGGGTCTCCCCGGCCGGCGGAGGATCGACATGACCGACACGCCGGACGGTCCGATGCGCCTCCCGGAAGGTGTACGGCTGTGCGTCGGAGAGGAAGCGACATGACCGACACGCCGGAGAATCCGGTGCGCCTGCCGCACCTGCGCGGCGACGGCAGCGCCTTCATGGTCGACGTGACCGCCAAGGCGCCGAGCGTGCGCGAGGCCACCGCCGTCGCCGAGGTCGGCTGCTCGCCGCGGGTCATGTCCGCCCTGCGCGACGGCACCGTGCCGAAGGGCGACGTGCTGGCCGTGGCGCGCGTCGCCGGGATCATGGCCGCCAAGCGCACCCCCGACCTGCTGCCGTTGGCGCACCGCATCGGCGTGCACGGCTGCGAGCTCGACCTGTCCCTCGCCGAGGACCACGTGGCGATCCGAGCCACGGTCCGCACCGCCGATCGCACCGGCGTCGAGATGGAGGCCCTCACCGCGGCGACGGTGGCCGCCCTGGCCGTCGTCGACATGGTCAAGGGCGTCGACCGCTCGGCCGTCGTCCGGGAGGCGATGATCGTCCACAAGTCGGGCGGGCGCTCAGGCGACTGGACCCGCCCGGGCCGGGGGTGAGCCGGGCCCGGAGCCCGACCTCGTCCCGCATCCCGTCCCCGGATGCGGCTGAGAGGGCCCGACCGCGCACCATGCACGGGCGGACGCCCCAGCTGCGATCACAAGGGACGCCGACCGCCCCGGGCGCCCGACCGCCGGGCCGGTCCGTCGGGGCCAGCCGAGTCAGGGCACCGGTCGGGCACCCGGCAGCGCACGGACGGTGAGGCCCGCGACGGCGACGACGACGGCCGTCGCCAGGGCCAGGACGGCCCAGGCCGCAGGGCGCCACGGCCCGAGGGGGGCGGTGGCCAACCACCGCACGAGGAAGTTCGCCGTCGCGGCCGAGGGGAAGGTGAACGACCACATGGCCGTCGTCGCAGGGGCCCTGAGATAGCAACCGGGCACCAGGAAGAGCTCGACGACGATGAACAGCGCCGTGATGCCGACGAGGATCTCGACGACGGCATCGCCGCGTCCGCCGTTCATCGTCACCCACGCGGTGCCGGCCGTGGCAGGCGGCGCGACGAGGATGGCCAACAGCGGCCATTGGGAGGGCGGCAGCGGCTCGCGCGTCCACAGTCGCACCGTGACGACGGCGCCGATCATCACCCACAGCATGATGCCGATGCCGAACTCGGCCATGGCCGGGCCCCGCGCGCCGACGAGCGAGAGCGCCGGGCTCGTGACGAAGGCACCCGCGATGAGCGGGACGAAGTAGCCGGTGTGCAGGGACTCGACCCGCACCGGCCGGATGCACCAGCGGGCGACGAGCCGCGCGCCGAACAGACCGACCACGAGGGCGCAGGCGATGATGAGCCAGAACGCCGCGGTCGGAGCCCGGATGTACAGGCGCTCGCCGAGCAGCACCCCCACCAGCGGGAAGTAGGAGAACGCGAAGCCGTCCAAGTCGTCGCCGAAGCGGTTGGCCCCGCACGCCAGGGCGCGGACGTAGCGCACGGCGATGACGAGCACGGCGGCCAGGGCCGCGAGGGCGAGCAGATCGGCGCACCACCCGGGCGCTCCGAGCAGCGGAACGGCGCTCCCCCAGGCCCCGGCCAGACCGCTCAGGCCCAGCGCGACGGCCAGGGCGCTCAGATCGAACGGGCGCGGTGCGGGCCCGTCGGGAACCCCCTGCCCTGGTGCGGGCGCGCTCATGAGGGCCGGCGCCCTCTCGTCGCGCCTGTGGCCGGCGCGGGGTGGTCGCCGCCGTCGAGCTGGTCGAGGACGTGCCCGAGCAGCGGCG
>CAUVLK010000072.1:0-8960 GCA_963552635.1 uncultured Lautropia sp.
AGCTGCCGGCCAGCACGGCCGCCACCACGGCCAGTCCCCAGACCAGCGGCCCGAAGGGAAACACCAGGGGCAGCGCCAGCAGGCTGAGCACGACGAAGACGGCCGCGGCCTCCCAGGGCGCAATGGCCTTGCGGGCCAGCGGCCGGTCGACGGTGCGTGCCACCTCGCCGTCGAAGTCGCGGTCGGCGAAGTCGTTGATGGCGCAGCCGGCCGAGCGCATCAGCACGGTGCCCAGACAGAAAGCGAACAGGGGATAAGCTGGCGGCCAGCCATGGCTGGCCACGAACAGCGCCCATAGCGTGGGCCAGACCAGCAGCAGAATGCCGATGGGCTTGTGCAGGCGCACCAGCCGGACGTACAGGCCCAGCCGGTGCAACCAGGGATGCCCGCCCGATGCGGGGGTGTCGATCACTGCTGTTCCTTGCCCAGCAGGATTTGCACGGCGTGACGCGCGGCGATCCATTCCTCGTTGGTAGGCTGGATCACGACCTTGACGGCACTGTCGGGCGTGGAGATGACCGGAGCATTGGCCTTGTTGGCCTCCTGGTCCACCTTGATGCCAAAGTAGGTCATCCCTTCCAGGATGCGACGGCGGATCTCGGCGCTGTTCTCACCCACACCTGCGGTGAATACCAGCATGTCGATGCCATTCATCATGGCAATGAGCGAACCGATCTGGCGAATGACCCGACGCACATAGAGGCGCATGGCATCGCGGATGCGCTCGCCGACCTCGCCTTCCTCGTTCTCGCGAGCCAGCAGCACCCGGGGCTCGGGCGACAGGCCGGAAACGCCCAGCAGGCCCGACTTGTGATACAGCATGCGGGTCATGTCCTTCAGGCTGAGCTTTTCCGATTCCATCAGGAAGAGGATGGCGCCGGGGTCGAGCGTGCCGGGACGGGTACCCATCATCAGGCCGTCGAGCACCGAGAAGCCCATGGTGGTGGACTGACTCTTCAGGTCCTCCATGGCGCAGAGGCTGGCGCCACTGCCCAGGTGGGCGACGACGACCTTACCTCGGGCAATGTCCCCATAGTGCTCGGGCAGCGACAGCGCCATGTACTCATACGACAGGCCATGGAAGCCATAGCGGCGCAGGCCCTTGTCCCAGACCTCGTACGGCAGTCCCAGCTGCTTTTCCACCTTGGGCATGGTGTAGTGGAAGGAGGTGTCGAAACAGGCCACCTGCGGTAGGTCGGGCACCCCTTCCATCAGCGCGGCGATGGCTTCCAGCGCGTAGGGCTGATGCAACGGTGCCAGCGGGATGTAGCTCTTCAGGTCGGCCAGCACCTGGGCGTCCATGCGCACCGGATGGGAATACTTGGGGCCGCCATGCACGACGCGGTGCGCGACGCCGATGAGCCGGCGCTGGCCCACGCGCTTGCGGACCCGTGCACGGATGTAGTCGATCGCGGCGACATAGGGACGGCGACCGTCGTCTTCGGTACGCAGCGGGCCGCAGGGGGTGTCGGTGTCCTCGTAGGTGACATTGGGGCCGCCGATGTCCACCGCCTTGCCGCTCCACATCGGACGCTTGGGCAGCGGATGTTCGGCAGCATCGTACAGGGCGAACTTGATGCTGGACGAACCACAGTTCAGGACCAGGACCAGCCCTTCGTCGAGGCCGGATTCGGAAACGTTCGATTCGGTTCTTGTGCTCATAGGAGTAAGGGAAGGATCCTGTGTCGCTGAACGACAGCGGGGTTCAAGGGAAAAGTGTGATCAGAGTATAGCGGCGCTGTCGGAAAAAATGCCCGGGACGGCATTAGGGAAAACGCCGGATTCCAGGGATCCTCTGGATAAGTCGCGCGAACCGGCGCGCCACGGAACGGGATGCAGGACAAGGCGATATTTGCTGTCAATAGCGGTGCTATTGACAGCAAATAACAACGCGGTCATGCGCCCGTTACGGGGATGCGACGGCCGCAGGGACTTGTTCAGAGGATCCCTAGGGAAAACACCGGACTGCCCGATAACGAAGGGGATGACGATATTTTCGGCTTGCCGGGAAGACAGGCTGATGAGGCAACGAATCAACTTTTGGGCAGCAGCCTGGAACGTTCATCGAATATCGAACGGCAATCGAAGAACGGCCGATCCTCGAATAGCGACGGGGCCGTGCTGCGCCGTGCCTGAGCGCCCTTCCCGCTGCGGCCGCGCTGATGGGCCCGTCGCGGCAGGCGACAGGAGGACTCGTCCGCGCGATGACCACGGGCGCGAGAGGCCGTGGACGATCCCGTGGTCTGGGCGCTTCGGGACAGGGCCTGGGCGGCATCCCCTGAGTGCGGACCGGCCAGGGATCGTTCTGATGCTGTACGCCCCGCTGCGGGTCTCTCTACTGAGGAGCGCCCTGCCCCGGACCGCCCCCTGGTCGCTCGAACCGGACGTGCCATGGTGGCTCGGGAGGGCTGACGCGGATTGCCCCGGATGACCTCGATGGTGCGACCTGCGGCCCCCGCATGGCGCGGCGGAGGGGTCGAGACACGTCTGGCGCGAGCACTTGTGCCGCCCACCGGGGCTTGGGTACCCGGAGCATGGGCGCCCTGGACATTGGTGCCCCGAGTATCAACGCCCTGGACCTCGGTTCCTTGGGTATCAGCTCCCCGGGCACCGACACTCGGGGCATGGCCGAGATGCCGGTGCACGGCACGATCCTGCACAACAGCAGACGGCCGGGACGACAGGACCAGTCCCGCTTCCTGCCACTGACGAAGGCGGCGCTTGCCCACGCCGCGCACCCGACGGGTAAGGTCGTCGAGACTGGCAAAGGGCTGACGTTCGCGCTCGGCGATGATGCGTGCCGCCATGGCCGGTCCGATGCCGCGCAGGGTCTGCAGCTGCTCGGCCGTGGCACGGTTGGCGTCGATGGCCGTGTTGGCAGCGAGGGATGCGTCGGGGAGTCCCACCAGGTCGGGAGGGCTGCCTAGAGCGAGAACGTCCACGTGGCCGGGAATGTCCGCTTGGGCGGTATCCGGAACGGTGGCGGCTGCCACGATGGGAGCTGGCGCCCCATCCGGGGATAGGTCTGCCGCCCATGCAGAAGCACCGCCTGCCAGCAGCCATGGAAACAGCAGCAGAAACGGCGACAGAAACGTCTGGAGGACGGCAATGAGCCGCGAAAATCGGCTCGTGGGCGACGACAAGGCGACCTCGGCCCGAAAGATGGTCTGCATGGCGAACTCCCCGTCTGCCGTGCCGTCCGAGCGGATGCGGCACGTCAAAGGGGGAGAGCCTAGCGCGCCAGCGGGAGCCGGCGCATCAGCCAGGTGGCCGAATCATGCTCGGCCAACAGGAGGTGCAAAGAGGTGTGGAACAGCAGGAAGGGTCAGGAGACGCTTTCCTCGCCAGGCCGCGGGCCGTAGCTGTCCCAGCGGCTGCAGCCCGGGCATTGCCAGTAGTACTGCTGGCCGCGGAAGCCGCAGACACGGCAGCCATAGTGGCTCATGCGCTGGGTGAGCTTGCGCAGCGTAGCCGCCAGCGCATCCTCATCCAGGTCTTCCACCGTGGCGGGGCCGTTCCTGTCGCCACGGCGTGACAGCGACAGCAGCACCTGCAGGCCGCTGAGGGTGGGATGCTTGTTGACCAGCTGGCGCACCCACTGGGCAGCGGCGGCCTTGCCATCCAGCCGGCTGATGGCCTCGGACATGGCGCGCAGCATTTCCGGTGCCTGCGCGACATCCAGCTGCTGCAGCCGCGCGATGGCCAGCCGCACGCCTTCGTCGCCGCCCACGGCATCAGCGGCCTTGAGCCAATGGTCGACCACGCGTTCGACCTGCTCGGGGTGCTTGTCGGCCAGCTTGGTCCACGCCTCGATGGCTGCGGCCGGCTGACCTTCGGCCAGCGCGATCTCGCCTTCGACGACGAGCGGACGCGGATGATCGGGTAGCGCCTGCTGGGCCTGCCGGACGAACTGGTGCGCCTTGTCGAACTGACGGGCACGCAGTGCCGCCATGGCCAGCTCGCAGGAGGCCTGGGCGATGATGAGCTTCGGATCGAAGCCGGGCTCGGCCGGCGTGGCGCGCGCCAGGTCGACGACCCGCTCCCAGTCGTGGCTGCGCTGGGCGATTTCCAGCCGCTGCCGCGAGGCGGCTTCGGCATACTCGGTCCCCTGCAGCCGGTTGAAGCTGTCTTCGGCGCGGTCGACGAGACCGGCCTTCAGGAAGTCGAGACCCAGCTCGTAGAGGGCGTGGGCACGGGTGCGATCGTCCAGGTCGGGGCGGTCCACCAGGTTCTGGTGAACGCGGATGGCGCGGTCGGTCTCGCCGCGCCGGCGGAACAGCGAGCCCAGGGCGAAGTGCAGTTCGCTGGCCTCGGGCTCGATGCGCACCACGTCGACGAAGGCGTCGATGGCCTTGTCAGGCTGTTCGTTCAGCAGCAGGTTGACGCCACGGAAGTAAGCGTTGCCCATGGGCGCAGGCCGCTCGTCCAAGCGCCCTTCACGGCGCGAGGCCACCCAGCCCAGACCGAACGCCAGCGGAATGGCCAGCAGCCACCAGTATTCGAACTCCATGGATCAGGGGGCCGGCAGGCGGCTGGAAGAACCGATGAGCGTGGCGTCGTCGGAGACGTGGCCGAGTTTTTCCTGCAGGCGCTCGACATCGCGGCGCAGGCGCTTGACCTGGCGGTGCTGGCGCATGACGCGCGGCAGCAGCGTGAGCAGGCCCACGATCATGCCCAGCGCGAAGAAGCCCAGCAGGAAGATCACCAGCGGGGCGTCGAAGCCGACTTCCTGCTTGCCGAACACGCCAAGGTGCACGACCTCGGTGTTGCCCAGCGCAAACCCCAGCAGGGCAATGAAGATGACGATTTTGATCAGCCAGGCGATGAGGTGCATGGGCAAAGGACCGAAGTGTCAGGAAGCGGTCGCATGCAGCGCCCGGTCGACGCTTTCCCGCAACTGCTTGCCGGGTTTGAAATGGGGAACCAGTTTCTCGGGCACCGGCACGGGTTCTCCGGACTTGGGGTTGCGCCCCATCCGGGAATGGCGGTGCGACAGTGCGAAGGTGCCGAAGCCACGGATCTCGATGCGATGCCGGTCGGCCAGGGAACGTGCCATGGCATCCAGGATGGTGCGCACGGCGTATTCGGCATCCTTGGCCACCAGCTGCGGAAAGCGCTCCGCCAGCTTGGCGATCAGCTCCGACTTGGTCATCGTGCCGGGAGCTGACTGGTCATCCGCGTCGAGGGTATCGGTCACTGCCATCTTTTGCCGTCGGGAAAGTCCGAAAGGAACCTGCCGGAAGAAACCGGAACGGAAGGAGGTGTGAAAGCTTCGCCCGGGAACGGGGATGCCACCTGCCTATGATAGTGGACAACGGCCCACCTGTCCGGATGACGGGGTAAACCCCTGCCCTAACGCCACACGGGCGCACTGGGCGAGCGCTCAGGAGCCTGGGCGCAGATCGGCCGGTTCTGCTGGAAGGCGGAGGGCCACCCGCCAGCAGAACCGGCCGAGGGGGGAGACCGCGAAGACACTGGCCGTGCAGACCGGTCCTTAGCGGCTTCCCTGCCGCCCGACGGATGCGGGCGACAGTGCGGGACGATCAGGAACGATCCTGGTTGTCCAGCTTGGCGCGCAGCAGGGCACCCAGGTTGGTGGTGCCGCTGACCGCCGAGCTTTCGGCCATGCGCTGCATGGCGTCGGCCGTATCGGCGTTCTCGCGAGCCTTGATCGACAGGGCGATCGAACGGTTCTTGCGGTCGATGTTGATGATCATCGACTCGACCGTGGCGCCTTCGCTCAGGTGGGTGCGGGCGTCTTCCACGCGATCGCGCGAGATTTCGGAAGCACGCAGGTAGCCTTCGACTTCCGGCTCGATCTGGATGGTGGCGCCGCGGGCATCCACGCTGGTGACGGTACCGGTGACGACCGAGCCCTTGTCATGCGTGGAGGCGAAATTGGTGAACGGGTCGCCTTCCAGCTGCTTGATGCCCAGCGAGATGCGCTCGCGCTCGACATCGATGCCCAGCACCACGGCCTCGACCTCGTCGCCCTTCTTGAAGTCGCGGACAGCTTCTTCGCCGGACTTGTTCCAGGACAGGTCGGACAGGTGTACCAGACCGTCGATGCCACCCGGCAGGCCGATGAACACGCCGAAGTCGGTGATGGACTTGATGGAGCCCTTCACGCGGTCGTTGCGACGGTGGTTCTCGGAAAACTCCTGCCACGGGTTGGCGTGCGTCTGCTTCATGCCCAGCGAGATGCGGCGACGATCCTCGTCGATCTCCAGAACCATGACCTCGACCTCGTCGCCCAGGCTGACCACCTTGCTGGGGTTGACGTTCTTGTTGGTCCAGTCCATTTCGGAGACGTGCACCAGACCCTCGATGCCCGGCTCAATCTCGACGAACGCGCCGTAGTCGGTGATGTTGGTGACCTTGCCGAACATGCGGGTGTTCTGCGGGTAGCGACGGCTGATGCCGACCCACGGATCCTCGCCCAGCTGCTTGATGCCCAGCGAGACGCGGTTCTTCTCCTGGTCGAACTTGAGCACCTTGGCAGTGATTTCCTGACCGACCTGCAGCACTTCCGTCGGGTGACGGACACGGCGCCATGCCATGTCGGTGATGTGCAGCAGACCATCGATGCCGCCCAGGTCGACGAACGCACCGTAGTCGGTGATGTTCTTGACCACGCCCTGGACCACGGCGCCTTCGGTCAGCGTCTCGAGCAGCTTGGCGCGTTCCTCGCCCTGCGACAGCTCGATGACGGCACGACGCGACAGCACGACGTTGTTGCGACGACGGTCGAGCTTGATGACCTTGAACTCGAGGGTCTTGCCCTCGTAGGGGGTGGTGTCCTTGACCGGACGGGTGTCGATGAGCGAACCCGGCAGGAAAGCACGGATACCGTTGGTCATGACGGTCAGGCCGCCCTTGACCTTGCCGGTGACCGTACCGGTGACCAGATCGCCGGACTCCAGGGCGAGTTCCAGCTGCA
Organism: uncultured Lautropia sp.; assembly: GCA_963552635.1. Lineage (GTDB taxonomy): Bacteria > Pseudomonadota > Gammaproteobacteria > Burkholderiales > Burkholderiaceae_E > Lautropia. The sequence goes on from CAUVLK010000072.1 coordinate 6,941, forward strand.
CCCAGGCAGCCAGACGCTTGGCGCGATCACGCGACAGGCGGGTTTCGCCGAAGCCGTCCTCGAGCGAGTCGATGGCAACCGATACAAAATCACCTTCCTGAACTTCCAGCTCGCCACGGTCGTTGTAGAACTCCTCGACCGGCACGTAGCTCTCGGATTTCAGGCCGGCGTTGACGACCACGTAGTTGTGGTCGACCCGGATGACTTCGGCGGTGATCACCTCACCCTGCCGCATCTCCTGGCGCTTGAGGGATTCCTCGAAGAGGGCGGCAAAGCTGTCTTCCGATGCCGGATTCTGGGTAACTTCAGTGCTCATTGATATCCAAAAGATTCTCGCCAGCCGCGCTGCATCCATGTGGACAGCGGCAAACCAGCGGTGTTGGGGAAAATCCCGGGACGGCGGAGCGCAACGCCAGCCCGGGGACAGCGGCCGCCGTCATGGACACGACGGCCGACAAGACGAAGACGCAGAAATGAAGATCCGCCGGACTAGGCCTTCTGGCGCTCCTGCCAGGCAGCCAGCACGCGGTCGACGGTCTCGTCGACGGTGAGGTTGCCCGAATCGAGCCAGAAGGCGTCTTCGGCGGGCTTGAGCGGCGCCACGGCGCGGCCTGCGTCGCGGTGATCACGCTCCTTCAGATCGTGCAAAATCTTTTCAAGTGTAGCAGAGAATCCCTTCTCCAACAGCTGTTTGTGGCGGCGCTCGGCGCGTGCCTGCACGCTGGCCGTGAGAAAGACCTTGAGCGGAGCGTCCGGAAAGACCACGGTGCCCATGTCGCGGCCGTCGGCCACCAGCCCGGGGGCCTTGCGGGCACGGTGCTGCAGCACGTTGAGCGCCTCGCGCACCGCCGGGTGCACGGCCAGCCGCGATGCCTGCAGGCCGATGCCGTCGGCGCGAATGGCGGCCGAGACGTCCTCGCCCGACAGCATGATGCGGCCATCGGGCAGGAACTCGGGCTCCAGCGTCTGGGCCGCCCGCACGGCAGCGTCCTCGTTGGCGCCGTCCTCGCCCTCCTGCACCAGCTTCATCGCCACCAGCCGGTACAGCACGCCGCTGTCCAGATAATGGAAGCCCAGCCGCTGGGCCACCCGCGCAGCCACCGTGCCCTTGCCCGAGGCGGTGGGGCCATCGATGGTGATGACGGGAATGCCATGGTGCGCGGCGTCCTTGTGGCCGTGGGAATGGGCATGGGCATGCGACGAAGACATGATGACGATCTCCTTGTGGATCCTCTTGCTGGGAAGATGTCATTGTCTCACCGTCGGCCTCCGGATACACCTGCCGAGCGCATCCATGCGCCGAGCCGTGATGCGCCAGGCTGCAACGAGCCAGGCCGGTTCGGGCCGAGCGGGCGCCCGGGACACGCTGGCGCCTGCGGTGCGATCCAGGGGCCCATCCCGGCCTCCCCGGTTCCCGGATGTCCGCCGCTCAGTCCCCCTTCGCCACGCTCACGTCCAGCCCCACCGAGCGGGCCAGCGCCACGAAGCCCGGGAAGGAGGTGGCGACGTTGGCCGTGTCGCGGATGTGGATGGGCCCGCCGCTGCGCAGCGCCGCCACCGTGAAGGACATGGCGATGCGATGATCGCCATGGGCCTCGACCGTGCCACCGGCAAAGGGATGCGCCTCGCCGCCCCTGCCCTCGATGCGCATGCCGTCGGGCAGCACCGTGACGGGCAGACCCACGGCGGCCAGACCGTCGGCCATCACCTGGATGCGGTCGGATTCCTTCACGCGCAGCTCTTCGGCCCCGCGCAGCTCGGTCACGCCCTCGGCACAGGCCGCGGCAATGAAGAGCGCCGGGAACTCGTCGATGGCCAGCGGCACCCAGGCCGGGTCAATGGTGATGCCCTTGAGACGCCCGCCGCGCACGTGCAGGTCGGCCACCGGCTCGCCCCCGACCAGCTGCGGGTTGGATCCGGTGATGTCGGCGCCCATGGCGCGCAGCACGTGCAGCACGCCGATACGCGTGGGGTTCATGCCCACATGACGCAGGATGAGATCCGATCCGGGACAGATGGC
>CAUVLK010000073.1:0-8946 GCA_963552635.1 uncultured Lautropia sp.
CGGTCGTCGGCGTCGGCCAGCAGGCTCTCCAGGGGATCGGCATCCTCGTCGCCGTCCTGACTGCCGACGCCGGGCAGGGACGAGAACAGGCTGACCCAGGTGCGCCGCACCTTCTGGCGACGGAAGTGGTCGTGGGTGGCGTTCTGCAGGATGCGCTGGAAGAGGGGGGCCAGTTCGGCCGCGGGGCGGTCGGAATACTTTTCGACGAGCTTGAGCATGGCGTCCTGGACAATGTCCAGCGCAATGTCGTCGTCGCGCACGGTGTAGACCACCTGCTTGAAGGCCCGGCGCTCGACCGAGGCGAGAAATTCCGATATTTCCGGTCGGGTCGCCATAGGCTGTTGATGGTAGCATGCCGGGGTGCGTGCGGCCCTGCCAGGCCGCGTGCATGCTGCCATGCCGGCTGCCCACAAGGCGTCGGGGTGCTGCAGGGACCGATCGGGTCGCCGGGCGTCATGTGCCCGCTGGCGGCCGGACAGGTCAGGGAGGATCCATCGGGGTCTTCCTGGAACAGGGAACCTGCCGTTGTCAGGGTCTGTCTCGGGGCGGAGGCATGTGCCGCACCGGGGCCGGCGGACGGCGGGGCAATCTGAAAGAGGAGCAAGAAAAAATGGAACTTACCGGCGCGGAAATCGTCGTCCGCTGTCTGGAAGAAGAGGGCGTCAAGCACATCTTCGGCTATCCGGGGGGCGCCGTTCTCTACATCTACGACGCACTGTATCCCAACCGCAATATCCAGCACATCCTGGTGCGCCACGAGCAGGCTGCCGTCCACGCGGCCGATGCCTACTCCCGCACCACCCAGGAAGTCGGTGTCTGCCTGGTGACCTCCGGTCCCGGCGTCACCAACGCCGTCACCGGCATCGCCACGGCCTACATGGATTCGGTGCCGATGGTGATCATCAGCGGCCAGGTGCCCACCAATGCCATCGGCGAGGACGCCTTCCAGGAATGTGATGCCGTGGGCATCACGCGGCCCTGCGTCAAGCACAACTTCCTGGTCAAGGACGTGCGTGACCTGGCTGCCACCATCAAGAAGGCCTTCCACATTGCCCGCACCGGTCGGCCCGGTCCGGTGCTCATCGACATCCCGAAGGATGTCTCGCGCGACCGCTGCGGGTTCTCCTACCCGAAGACCGTGGCCATGCGCTCCTACAACCCCGTGGTCAAGGGGCACCAGGGGCAGCTCAAGAAGGCCATGCAGCTCATCCTGGCGGCCGAGCGCCCGCTCATCTACGTGGGCGGCGGCGTCATCCTGGGCAATGCCTCCAAGGTGCTGAACGAGCTGGTCGACCAGCTGGGCTTCCCGTGCACCACCACGCTCATGGGTCTGGGGGCCTACCGTTCCAGCGACTCCAAGTGGATCGGGATGCCCGGCATGCACGGCACCTATGAAGCCAACATGACGATGCACCACTGCGACGTGCTGGTGGCCATCGGTGCCCGCTTCGACGACCGCGTCATCGGCAATCCGAAGCACTTTGCGCAGATCTCGCGCAAGATCATCCACATCGACATCGATCCGTCGTCCATCTCCAAGCGCGTCAAGGTCGACGTGCCCATCGTGGGGGACGTGGGCGAGTGCATGTCCTCGCTGCTGGACCTGCTGGAGGCTTCGTTCAGCGCCGGCGCCGGCACCAACAGCAAGGCACTGCAGAGCTGGTGGGCGCAGATCAACGAGTGGCGCAAGCGCGACTGCCTGGCCTACGACCGCGAGAGCGAGAAGATCAAGCCGCAGTTCGTGGTCGAGAAGCTCTGCCAGGTCACGCACGGCGACGCCATCATCACCTCCGATGTGGGGCAGCACCAGATGTTTGCGGCGCAGTACTACCGCTTCGACAAGCCGCGTCGCTGGGTCAATTCCGGCGGTCTGGGCACGATGGGCGTGGGTCTGCCGTTCGCCATGGGGGCGGTGCTGGCCAATCCGGACGTGCCGGTGGCCTGCATCACCGGTGAAGGCTCCATCCAGATGTGCATCCAGGAGCTGTCCACCTGCACGCAGTACAACCTGCCGGTCAAGATCATCAACCTGAACAACGGTTCGCTGGGCATGGTGCGGCAGTGGCAGCAGATCGAGTACGAGGGGCGCTATTCCCAGTCGTACATGGAGGCGCTGCCCGACTTCGTGAAGCTGGCCGAGGCCTATGGCCACGTCGGCATTCGCGTCGAGCGCCCCGAGGACGTGGAAGGGGCGCTGCGCGATGCCTTCGGCAAGTACAAGGATCGCACGGTGTTCATCGACTTTCTGGTCGATCCCACCGAGAACGTCTGGCCGATGGTTCAGGGTGGCAAGGGCCTGACCGAAATGCTGCTGGGCGCAGAAGACCTCTGACAGGACAGGAGCCGACATGAAACACATCATTTCCGTGCTGCTGGAAAACGAGCCGGGGGCACTTTCGCGCGTGGTCGGGCTGTTCTCGGCCCGGGGTTACAACATCGAGTCGCTCACCGTGGCGCCCACCGAGGACGCCTCGCTGTCGCGGATGACCATCGTCTCCAGTGCCTCGCACGACACGCTGGAGCAGATCACCAAGCACCTGAACCGCCTCATCGATGTGGTGAAGGTGCTGGAGCTGACCGAGGCGCCGCACATCGAGCGTGAGCTGATGATGGTCAAGGTCCGTGCGGTGGCCAGCAAGGACCGCGACGAGATGAAGCGGATGGCCGACATCTTCCGGGGCCACATCATCGACGTGACCGACAAGGCCTACACCATCGAGCTGACGGGTGACTCGTCCAAGCTTGACGGCTTCCTCGCTGCGCTGGGTGAGGCGGTGATCCTGGAGACCGTCCGCACCGGCAGCTGTGGCATCGCCCGCGGCGAGCGGGTACTGAAGCTGTAGACCCCGCAACGAGGCCGCGCGGGCAGTCTTGCGCACGCCCCTCACTTCCCCCTGTCTGCGGCAGGGTGGGCCACCCGGGGGCTCCCGGGGACGGTTTACACTCTGTCGCAGGTGACGTTTTTTGATTTTCCTGGCCGCGGCTGGGCTTTGGGGCCCGCGGGGCGGCCGGAATCCACCAACCAAGGATTTCCATTCCCATGAAAGTTTTCTACGACAAGGACACCGACCTCAAGCTGATCAAGAGCAAGAAGGTCGCCATCATCGGCTACGGCTCACAGGGTCATGCCCACGCGCTCAACCTGAAGGATTCGGGCGTGGACGTGACGGTGGGCGTGCGTGTCGGCGGCCCGTCCGATGGCAAGGCCCGTGCGGCCGGCCTGAAGGTGGCCGCGGTGGCCGACGCCGTCAAGGGCGCCGATTTCGTGATGATCCTGATGCCCGACGAGCACATCGCCGCTGCCTACAAGGCCGACATCGAGCCGAATCTGAAGCAGGGCGCAGTGCTGGCGTTCGCGCACGGCTTCAACGTCCACTATGGCCAGGTGCAGCCGCGTGCCGACCTGGACGTGGTGATGGTGGCGCCCAAGGCTCCTGGCCACACGGTCCGCGGCACCTACGCGGCCGGTGGCGGCGTGCCCATGCTGATCGCCGTCCACCAGGACAAGTCTGGTGCCGCCCGTGACCTGGCGCTGTCGTATGCTGCCGCTATCGGCGGTGGCCGCGCCGGTATCATCGAGACCAACTTCCGTGAAGAGACCGAGACCGACCTGTTCGGTGAACAGGCCGTGCTGTGCGGCGGCGTGGTCGAGCTGATCAAGGCCGGCTTCGAGACGCTGACCAAGGCCGGCTATGCGCCCGAGATGGCCTACTTCGAGTGCCTGCACGAGATGAAGCTGATCGTGGATCTGATCTACGAGGGCGGCATCGCCAACATGAACTACTCGATCTCCAACAACGCGGAGTACGGCGAGTACGTCACCGGCCCGCGCGTCATTACCGACGAGACCAAGGCCGAGATGGCCCGGGTGCTGAAGGACATCCAGACTGGCGAATATGCCAAGTCCTTCATCCTGGAGACCCGCGCCGGCGGTCCGGTGCTGGAGTCGCGCCGTCGTCTGAACGCCGAGCACCCGATCGAGGTGGTGGGCGAGCAGCTGCGCGCGATGATGCCGTGGATCAAGGCCAACAAGCTGGTCGACCGCTCGAAGAACTGAGCATCGATCCTTTCCCGATGGCCCCGCAGGCAGCTCCTGTCCGGCGTGCGCTCCGCGCAGCGGGCAGGACCGCCTGTCGTGGGGCCTCGGGGCACCAACGGAGCCTCTTTCCAGGATCATTCCGGAAAGGGGCTCTGTTGCATTTCATTCCGTCGCCCGGATCCTGCCAGGGAGTGGCGGCAGGCCCTCGGCGCCGTGGCCACCGGGCGGCTGCGGCTTGCATCGCCGGACATCCGGCGCTCTAATCAGGACCATGAGCCAGAACACGATCTCCCCATCGGGCGCCGGCGCCACTGCGGGCGGCCATACGCACCTGCCCGCCAGCTGGCAGGACTGGATCACCACCAACGTGCTGCGCGGCTGCGAGCGGGCCGACATGCAGCGGATCATGGTCGAGAACGGCTTCGATCCGGTCTTCGCCCGCCATGCCATCGAGATCATCGGCAGCATGGGTGAGCGCGTGCAGGACCTGCCCGAGGACGGGCGCGCAGCAGCCGGCCAGCTGGGTGCGCGCCGACAGCGCTATCAGGCCTCGCCCATCCGTCTCATCTCGCAGCTGCCGCGCTTCACGGTGGCCGACCGTGAGGTGGAGCTGGCGGCCGTGATGTCCAATCCCAACATCGCCGTCATCCGCGGGCTGCTGTCCGACGAGGAGTGCGATGAGGTGATCCGCCTGTCGCGCGGCAAGATGAAGACCTCACAGGTCGTGGACCGCGAAAGCGGCGGCAGCTACGAGAGCAGCGTCCGCCGAAGCGAGGGCAGCCATTTCGAGCGGGGCGAGAACGAACTGGTGCGGCGCATCGAGGCCCGCCTGTCGGCGCTGATCGATCTGCCCGTCAACCGGGGCGAGCCGCTGCAGATCCTGCACTACGGTCCGGGGGGCGAGTACAAGGCCCACCAGGATTTCTTCGAGCCGAAGGATCCGGGCTCTGCCGTGCTCACCCGCGTCGGTGGCCAGCGCATCGGCACGGTGGTGATGTATCTGAATGACGTGCCGGAAGGGGGCGAAACAGCCTTCCCCGACATCGGTTTCTCGGCCAAGCCCATCAAGGGGTCGGCCGTGTACTTCGAATACCAAAACGCCGAGGGGCAGCTCGACTATCGATGCCTGCATGCCGGCATGCCTGTGATCCGCGGCGACAAGTGGATCATGACCAAATGGCTGCGCGAGCGGCCCTACGAGCAGTGAAGAGTGCCCGTTCTCCCCGGGGCAAGATCCGCCCCCTGAATGCCCGGCGTGTCCGGTTGCGTCGACACTTCACGGCGGTCGAGATGTCCGCGCAGCCGCCGGACATGCTGCCTCCGCCCGAAGAGGACGCCCAACCCGCAGGCGTGGTGGATGACTCTGCCCATCCGGCCGTGCGCCATCGGCGAGGCATCTACCTGCTGCCCAATGCCTTCACCACCGGCAACCTGTTTGCCGGCTTCTACGCCATCGTCATGGCCATGAACGGTGAATTCCAGTGGGCCGCCATTGCCATCTTCCTGGCCATGTTCCTCGACAGCCTCGATGGCCGCGTGGCCCGGCTCACCAACAGCCAGAGCACCTTCGGCGAGCAGTATGATTCGCTGGCCGACATGATTTCGTTCGGAGCGGCGCCGGCGCTGGTCATCTATTCCTGGGCGCTCACCGGTATGGGCAAGTGGGGGTGGCTGGCCGCGTTCATCTATGTCGCCGGGGCAGCCCTGCGGCTGGCGCGCTTCAATACCAACATCCAGGTCGTCGACAAGCGCTACTTCCAGGGGCTTCCCAGTCCTGCCGCGGCAGCGCTGGTGGCGGGCCTGGTCTGGCTGGCTACCGACTGGCATGACTCGCGGCTGATCACGGCCACGGGTGGTGAACTGGGTGGGCTGGCCTGGATCATCACCGTCTATGCCGGCCTGACGATGGTCTCCAACTCGCCGTTCTACTCCTTCAAGGACTTCAACCTGCGGCGCAGCGTTCCCTTCGTCGTCCTCATCCTGCTCATGCTGGCGCTGGTGCTGGTGTCTTCCGATCCGCCCAGCATCCTGTTCCTGATCTTCATGGGCTATGGGATTTCGGGTCATGTCACTCAGGTGCTGCGTTACCTGAAGCGCCGTCGGCGCAAGGCTGCTGGCCTGGCAGGCGGGCAGGGCGGGAACTGACTCCGGTGCACGTCTGGGGGGGCTGCCCGAGGCACGGGCAGCTCGCAACAGGGGGGAGCAGCAGGCGGAGGATGTGCTGAGCCCTTGCGTGCCGGACGCCCCCACGACACGTCTTTCGGCCTTTCGGCACCCGTTGCAAGGCGAAGAAGAAGGCAGGGTCTTGTTTGACCCTGCTTTTTGCCGGACGATAGAATCGACTTGATGCCCGGCCTGTCCGGGTCCCTGCCTGCCCGTGCGCGGACCGCGTGCGGCACGGCTGTCATCCTCTTCTGATACGGTACATCCATGCCAGACTCCACGAATACCCAAGGCAAACGTCGCCCCCTGGTGATGGGCAACTGGAAAATGAATGGCAGGCAGGCCAACAACGAGGCCCTGCTGTCGGCGCTCAAGCCCGCCGTGGCCGGCTTCGATACCATCGACATCGCAGTCTGCCCCCCGTTCCCCTACCTGTCGCAGACGGCCTCGCAGCTGGCCGACAGCAACATCACCTTCGGCGCCCAGAATCTCTCGGCCCAGCAGGATGGCGCCTATACCGGCGAAGTTTCCTCGGGCATGCTGGTGGATCTGAAAGTGCGCTGGGTGCTGGTTGGCCACTCCGAGCGTCGCTCGCTCTATGGTGAGACCGACGAGATCGTCGCCGCCAAGACGCAGGTTGCGCTGGATGCAGGCCTCATTCCTGTCATCTGCATCGGCGAGACGCTCGAAGAGCGCAAGACCGGTGACACCGAAGTGGTGCTGGCACGGCAGCTCGACGCCGTCCTGCCGGTGATCGAACGCCACCCGGCGTCGGCCTTCGTGCTGGCCTATGAGCCTGTCTGGGCCATTGGTACCGGCCTTACCGCCACGCCTGAACAGGCACAGGCCGTGCACGCCTTCCTGCGTGACCGCCTCGCCTCCAGTGGCTATGCAGCAGCACCTTCCGTCCGCATCCTCTACGGCGGTTCCGTCAAGGCAGCCAACGCACCCGAGCTCTTCTCGCAGCCGGATGTCGATGGCGGTCTGGTGGGTGGCGCGTCGCTGGTTGCCAATGAATTCGTCGGTATCGCCAAGGCGGCCGTCGACAGCCTCGGAGCTTGAGCCACTTCATGGGTAATCTCGTTCATACGATCGCGCTGGTCCTGCTGATTGTCTCGGCGCTGGCTGTCGTGCTGCTGGTATTGCTGCAACACGGCAAGGGCGCCGACATGGGAGCCGCTTTCGGGTCCGGTTCTTCCGGCAGCCTGTTCGGAGCCAGTGGGTCGGCCAACTTCCTGTCGCGCATGACGGGCATCTGCGCCACGATCTTTTTCGCCAGCACGCTGGTGCTGGCCTTCCTGGCGCATCCGGGTGGTCAGCACGCTCGCTCCAACAGCGGTGGCAGCAGCGTGATGGAAGGTGTCGAGGTGCCGGCGCCGGCCTCATCGTCGGTGCCCACGTTGCCGGGTGAACAGCCCGCTGCGGCGCCTGCGCAACAGGGCAATGCCGTGCCGGAAGGCCCGGCTGGTGTTGCAGAAAAGTCGGCAGAGGGTGCCCAGGCACCGGCTGGCAAGCAACAATAAGCGCTCGAACGATCGGATTGATGGTCCGATCGTTCATGTAAAGTCAATAAATCAGGCTGTAACTGATTTGGGTCAAGGCAGGCAGGGTTTCGCTCAGGCATCATGCTGGATGTCGCGGCACCCATGCCGGCCGGATTGAGGTAACATACCCCGGTCCAGCAAGGAGACATGGATGCAGCCGGATTCCGCAGCGTCCTTTGGACGCCCTGTAGAATCCAAGTAGAATGACCCGATTGCCGACGTGGTGAAATTGGTAGACACGCTATCTTGAGGGGGTAGTGGCGAAAGCTGTGCGAGTTCGAGTCTCGCCGTCGGCACCAGAATCACTCTATGGTCCGGCAGATGTTCTGAAGAACGCCTGCCGGTTCATTTATAGGGCTTGCCAACATTATCGGTCCGAGAGGATAAGTCATGGATTTGAGCAACTATCTACCGGTCCTTCTTTTTCTTTTTGTTGGCTCCCTCGTTGGTATCGGCCCCATGGTGATCGGCAAGCTGCTCGGTCCCTCCCGTCCCGATCCTGAAAAGCTCTCTGCCTACGAATGCGGTTTCGAGGCATTTGGTGACGCCCGGATGCAGGTTGACATCCGCTATTATCTCGTCGCCATTCTCTTCATTCTCTTTGACCTGGAGATTGCCTTCCTGTTCCCGTGGGCGGTTTCTCTGGGCACCATCGGCTTCATCGGCTTCATGTCGATGATGGTCTTTCTCGGCATTCTCGTCATCGGCTTCATTTACGAATGGGGCAAGGGTGCGCTTGACTGGGAGTGATCGGCTGCCGCGTGCCGCCGTCCTTCCTGCCGTGTCCGGGCTCATCGTGGCCCATTCCGACATGGCTGCCGTTTCGCTGACCATTCCTGCCGAGCATCCGTCTGGTCAACCGTCCATTTTCTCCTGAGTAGGCCCATGAGCATCGAAGGCGTACTGAACGAAGGCTTCGTCACCACCAATATCGACAAGCTGATCAACTGGACCCGTACGGGCTCGCTGTGGGCCATGACCTTTGGCCTGGCCTGTTGTGCCGTCGAGATGATTCATGCGGGCGTGTCGCGTTACGACCTGGACCGCTTCGGCGTCATCTTCCGGCCCAGTCCCCGCCATTCGGACGTGATGATCGTGGCCGGCACGCTGTGCAACAAGATGGCGCCGGCCCTTCGCAAGGTCTATGACCAGATGCCCGAGCCGCGCTGGGTCATCTCCATGGGCTCCTGTGCCAACGGC
>CAUVLK010000074.1:0-8942 GCA_963552635.1 uncultured Lautropia sp.
ATCAGGCGATGATCTTGGCGACCACACCGGCACCGACGGTACGACCACCTTCACGGATGGCGAACCGCAGACCCTGTTCCATGGCGATCGGGGCGATCAGCTTGACCTTCATCTGAACGTTGTCACCCGGCATCACCATCTCGGTGCCTTCCGGCAGCGTCACCGAACCCGTCACGTCCGTCGTACGGAAGTAGAACTGCGGACGGTAGTTCGAGAAGAACGGCGTGTGACGCCCACCTTCGTCCTTGCTCAGGATGTACACCTCGGCTTCGAACTCGGTGTGCGGCTTGATCGTGCCCGGCTTGGCCAGCACCTGACCACGCTCGACATCCTCGCGCTTCGTGCCGCGCAGCAGAATACCCACGTTGTCGCCTGCCTGACCCTGGTCCAGCAGCTTGCGGAACATCTCCACGCCCGTGCAGGTCGTCTTCTGCGTGTCACGGATACCGACGATCTCGATCTCGTCGCCAACCTTGATGATGCCACGCTCCACACGGCCCGTAACCACCGTACCACGACCCGAGATCGAGAACACGTCCTCGATCGGCATCAGGAACGTGCCGTCCACGGCACGCTCGGGCTCGGGAATGTAGCTGTCCAGCGCCTCGGCCAGCGCCAGAATGGCCGGCTCGCCGATCTCGCTCGTGTCGCCTTCCAGCGCCTTCAGCGCCGAACCCTTGATGATCGGCAGATCGTCGCCCGGGAACTCGTACTTCGACAGCAGTTCACGAACTTCCATCTCCACCAGCTCCAGCAGCTCGGCGTCGTCGACCATGTCGGCCTTGTTCATGAACACGATGATGTAGGGAACACCCACCTGGCGGGCCAGCAGGATGTGCTCGCGCGTCTGCGGCATCGGGCCGTCAGCCGACGACACCACCAGGATCGCGCCGTCCATCTGCGCAGCACCCGTGATCATGTTCTTCACGTAGTCGGCGTGTCCCGGGCAGTCCACGTGTGCATAGTGGCGCTTGGCGGTCTCGTACTCGACGTGCGAGGTGTTGATCGTGATGCCCCGGGCTTTCTCTTCCGGTGCATTGTCGATCTGGTCATAGCCCTTGGCTTCACCGCCGAACTTCTTCGACAGCACCGTCGCAATCGCCGCCGTCAGCGTCGTCTTGCCATGGTCCACGTGACCGATGGTGCCCACGTTCACGTGCGGCTTGGTCCGTTCAAACTTGCCCTTTGCCATTTTTCAGTTCACTCCTGATTCTTTCAATCGAGATTGTCGTTTGTTGGAAGGCGAGACACCCCGGCTGGTGTGCCCCGCCCCCTTCCGGCCTGTACCCGTGATTACTTGGTACGGGCCGCGATGACGGCCTCGGCGACGTTCTTCGGCGCTTCGGCGTATTGCTTGAATTCCATAGTGTAAGTGGCACGCCCCTGCGTCAGCGACCGCAGTGTGGTGGCATAGCCAAACATCTCGGCCAGCGGCACTTCAGCCTTGATCTGCTTGCCGCCACCGACCATGTCTTCCATGCCCTGGATCATGCCGCGCCGCGAGGACAGGTCGCCCATCACGGTACCGGCATACTCTTCCGGCGTTTCCACTTCCACGGCCATCATCGGCTCCAGCAGGACCGGGCTGGCCTTGCGCATGCCTTCCTTGAACGCCATCGAACCCGCCTGCTTGAAGGCGTTCTCGTTGGAGTCCACGTCGTGGTACGAACCGAAGTGCAGCGTGACCTTCACGTCCACCACCGGGTAGCCAGCCAGCACGCCGGTCGGCAGGGTGTCTTCGATACCCTTCTGGACTGCGGGGATGAACTCGCGAGGCACCACGCCGCCCTTGATGGCGTCGACGAACTCGAAGCTCGGGCCGCCCGGCTCAAGCGGTTCCAGCTTGAGCACGACGTGACCGTACTGACCACGACCACCGGACTGCTTGACGAACTTGGCTTCGGCGTTCTCGACCGTCTTGCGGATGGTCTCGCGGTAGGCCACCTGCGGCTTGCCGACGTTGGCTTCCACGTTGAACTCACGCTTCATCCGGTCGACGATGATCTCGAGGTGCAGCTCGCCCATGCCGCCGATGATGGTCTGGCCCGATTCCTCGTCGGTGTGGACGCGGAAGGACGGATCCTCGGCAGCCAGACGCGACAGCGCCAGACCCATTTTCTCCTGGTCAGCCTTCGACTTGGGCTCGACGGCCTGACGGATCACGGGCTCGGGGAAGACCATGCGTTCCAGGATGATCGGGGCAGCCTGGTCGGTCAGCGTCTCACCGGTGGTGACTTCCTTCAGGCCCACCACGGCGGCGATGTCGCCGGCGCGCACTTCCTTGATCTCTTCGCGGTTGTTGGCGTGCATCTGCAGCAGACGGCCGATGCGCTCCTTCTTGCCGCGGGTGGCGTTGAGCACCGTGTCACCGGAGTTCAGCACGCCCGAGTACACGCGCACGAAGGTCAGCTGGCCGACGAAGGGGTCGGTCATCAGCTTGAACGCCAGCGCGGCGAACTTCTCGTTGTCGTCAGCCTTGCGGGTGACGCGGTTGTGCTCGTCGTCCTCACCCTCGATCGGCGGGATCTCGACCGGCGACGGCAGGAAGTCGATCACGGCGTCCAGCATGCGCTGCACGCCCTTGTTCTTGAAGGCGGTGCCGCACAGCATCGGCTGGATCTCGTTGGCGATGGTGCGCTTGCGCAGACCAGCCTTGATCTTCTCTTCGGGCAGGTCGCCGTTCTCGAGGTACTCGTTCATCAGGTCCTCGTCGGCTTCGGCCGCGGCTTCGAGCATCTTCTCGCGCCACTCGGCAGCCTTTTCCTTCAGGTCGGCCGGGATGTCGCGGTAGTCGAACTTCATGCCCTGCGAGGCCTCATCCCAGATGATGGCTTTCATCTTGATGAGGTCGACCACGCCTTCGAACTTGTCCTCGGCGCCGATGGGGATGACCACGGGCACGGGATTGGCGCGCAGGCGCAGCTTCATCTGGTCATAGACCTTGTAGAAGTTCGCACCGGTGCGGTCCATCTTGTTCACGAAGGCCAGACGGGGCACGTGATACTTGTTGGCCTGACGCCAGACGGTCTCGGACTGCGGCTGCACGCCGCCCACTGCGCAGTACACCATGCAGGCACCGTCCAGCACGCGCATCGAACGCTCCACCTCGATGGTGAAGTCGACGTGTCCCGGGGTGTCGATGATGTTGATCCGATGTTCCGGATAGGAAAGGTCCATGCCTTTCCAGAAGGTGGTCACGGCAGCGGAGGTGATGGTGATGCCACGCTCCTGCTCCTGTTCCATCCAGTCGGTGGTGGCCGCGCCATCATGCACTTCACCCAGCTTGTGGTTCACGCCGGTGTAATACAGGATGCGCTCGGTCGTCGTGGTTTTTCCTGCATCGATGTGGGCCGAAATACCAATATTCCGGTAGCGCTCGATGGGGGTCTTGCGAGCCATGATGGTGAGTCCTTGAATAGCACATTAAGGCACAAGACCGACAACCACTGATGTTGCGGCGGCCGGTCCGGTGCAGAGGGGACGTTTCGTCCTCGTTCCGTCAGAGACGGGTCAGAAGCGGAAGTGCGAGAAGGCGCGGTTGGCTTCAGCCATGCGGTGAACCTCGTCGCGGCGCTTGACGGCGCCACCCCGGTTCTCGGCCGCTTCCATCAGTTCGTTGGCCAGGCGCTGGCCCATGGATTTCTCGGCACGCTTCTTGGCGGCTTCACGCAGCCAGCGCATGGCCAGCGCGGTACGGCGCACCGGGCGAACTTCAACCGGCACCTGATAGTTGGCACCACCCACACGACGGCTCTTGACCTCGACCATCGGACGGGAGTTGCTCAGTGCGGTGTTGAAGACTTCGATGGGATCCTTGCCGCTCTTGGAGCGGATGATCTCGAAGGCGCCGTACAGGATGCGCTCGGCGACGGCTTTCTTGCCGGAAAGCATCAGCACGTTGATGAACTTGGCGACTTCTTCGTTGTGATAGAGCGGATCCGGCAGGATCACGCGCTTCGGTACTTCGCGACGGCGTGGCATTTCTTACCTCAGATTGACATTCAGCTGGCCTTGCACCCGGATTCCAGGTGATTTCCGGAAAGAACCGGAAGACACCCCACCCCATCGGATATGGGCGGAGAACGAGGAATCGCTGAGCATCGCCATGACCCCGAACCTTTCTCGCAAGACTGCGAAAAGGCGGGATCGCTTACTGGATGGCGGTGCCGCCTGCGCCCATCGCAGACGATCGACCCAACCACCCTTCCAGCCGGCCGCCTGGAAGACAGGCGACCATGATGGGACCGATGATTACTTGGCAGCCTTGGGCCGCTTGGCACCGTACTTGGAACGGGCCTGTTTCCGGTCCTTGACGCCTTGCAGGTCAAGGGAGCCGCGGACGATGTGGTAGCGCACACCCGGAAGGTCCTTCACACGGCCGCCGCGGATCAGCACGACCGAGTGTTCCTGCAGGTTGTGGCCTTCACCGCCGATGTAGCTGATGACCTCGAAGCCGTTGGTGAGACGCACCTTGGCCACTTTACGCAGCGCGGAGTTCGGCTTCTTGGGGGTGGTGGTGTAGACGCGGGTGCAAACACCGCGGCGCTGCGGGCAATCTTCCAGCGCGGGGCTCTTGCTCTTGACGACCGCAGATTTACGCGGCTTGCGTACGAGCTGATTGATGGTTGGCATGGCTGTTGACGCTTGGATTTGGGAGCAGCCACGGTGGGCTGCGTCGATCGGAGATCAATCCATGGCAACGCGCGGCGGCGTCTGCCTGAATTCGATTTGCCGGGCCGGAAGAACCCGGCCTTGTGTGAGGGGCTGTCTGCTGCCCGATGCCCCTTCGACCGACGCCTTGACCGAACTGCCTTGGCAGACGGCCCCGGTGCTACCCAAAGAGCGCATCTGGCGCGGCACACGGCCGCCCCAGGAACACGGGAGTATAAAAGGAAGGTGTCGGCCAGTCAATGAAGACGAGCCCGAATGCCCACGCCGAGGGCCATTCGCAGCACGCTTCAGGATGCGGCGACAGGCTGGGGATTGACCCAGAAGTAGCCGGGCTGGGGCGAAGGCGCCACGGCCCCGGTAGGCGGCAAAAGACGCAAGGCGTCACGCACGGCCATCTCGGCCTCTGCGAGACTGTTCCCGGTGGCCGTGCAACCGGGAACGTCCGGGACGTAGGCCCGGAAGCAGCTGCCTCGCTGTTCGATCACGATTGCATAGGCTGCCATGATGGTGTTCTCTCCTGACGGGGGCGCCTGGAGCGCCTCAGCTGACGATTGTCCCGCCAAATCGACCGTCCCGCCGTGAATTCCAGCCGGTTCATCGCTGAACGACCCTCCGACAGCCAGGGATGCAACATGGCCGGACAGGGACGGACGCAGGATGCTGCCGGATCCTTTACAGGGGAAAGATAAGGGGAAAGCCCATTCGGCGTATTCGGGCTATTTGACCCCAGCCTGTCGACTCTGTGATTGCCAGCTGTCGATGAACAGTAATTATTTGTAATTGCGTCGAAATACACGACACACGAAAGGCGAGCCCGCCAGGAAGATCGATCACGGGGCATGCCAGGTCCGCGTTCGCTTGCGTCCTGGCTTTCCGTTTTCCATGCGGCTTGTGCGTTCCCCTCCTCGTCGGGGGCCATGCGCTCTGCCCTTTCGGGGATGTGTGACGCCGACGCCTTGCGCCGGAGATCTGACACAAGTTGTTGCAAATCATGCTGCTGCCGATTCCCCGAAAAGCAACAAGGCCAGGAACGACATTCCGTTCCCGGCCTTGCTCTTCTGCTTCCTGCCCGGACCAACAGGCCCGGGTCGGTCATGGCAGGATCAGCCCTCTTCGCCGGAAGGCTGTGCCGGGCTCTCGTCCGACGAGGTGGACGGCCCGCCGAACAGTGCGCTCAGATCCAGCGCAGCTGCAGTGGCAGCAGCCGACGACGCACTTTCTTCGGCCGTCACCAGCTCGGGCTCGGACGACGCAGGCATGGCGAAGGCTGCTTCGGCCGCTGCCAGTGCGGCGGCTTCCTGAGCTTCGACCGATTCCTTCTCGTGACGTGCCTTGTGGTAGGCCAGGCCCGTACCTGCCGGGATCAGGCGACCGACGATGACGTTCTCCTTCAGGCCACGCAGGTCGTCGCGCTTGCCCATGATGGCCGCCTCGGTCAGCACCCGGGTGGTTTCCTGGAAGGAAGCCGCCGAGATGAACGAGTCGGTGGACAGCGAGGCCTTGGTGATGCCCAGCAGGATGTTTTCATACGACGGCGGCAGCTTGCCTTCGGCGTTCATCTTGTCGGTGGCATCCAGGAGCTCGCTGCGCTCGACCTGCTCGCCCACGATGAAGTTGGTGCCGCCCGGTGCGGTGACGACCACACGACGCAGCATCTGGCGAACGATCACCTCGATGTGCTTGTCGTTGATCTTCACGCCCTGCAGTCGGTAGACGTCCTGCACCTCATCCACGATGTAGCGCGACAGGGCCTCGATGCCCAGCAGGCGCAGGATGTCGTGCGGATCGGCCGGGCCGTCGACGATCATCTCGCCCTTGTTGACCACCTGACCGTCGTGCACCAGCACGTGCTTCTCTTTCGGGATCAGGAACTCGTGCGCGTTGCCGTCCAGGTCGGTGATGACCAGACGCTGCTTGCCCTTGGTGTCCTTGCCGAACGAGACCGTGCCGGTGACTTCCGCCAGCATGCCGGCGTCCTTGGGCGAACGGGCCTCGAACAGCTCGGCCACCCGCGGCAGACCCCCGGTAATGTCCCGGTTCTTCTGGGATTCCTGCGGGATACGTGCCAGCACCTCGCCGACGGCCACCTGCTGGCCGTCGCGAACGGTGATCAGCGCGCCCACCGGGAAGCCGATCTGCACCGAGTGATCGGTGCCGGCGATCTTCACTTCCTCGCCCGCCTCGTTGATCAGCTTCATCGTGGGGCGGACATTCTTGGCGCCCGCACCCCGCCGCTTGGCATCGATGACTACCTGCGTGGACAGACCGGTGACCTCGTCGACCTGCTTGGCCACGGTCACGCCTTCCTCGACGTTCTCGAAGCGCACGGTACCGCCGTACTCGCTGATGATCGGGCGGGTCAGCGGATCCCAGCTGGCCAGCTGCGAACCGGCGGTGAGCGCCTGACCGTCATGAACGTGCAGCGTGGCGCCATAGGGGATCTTGTGACGCTCGCGCTCGCGGCCGTTGTCGTCAGTGATCATCACTTCGCCCGAACGCGAGATGACGATCAGCTCGCCCTTGGCGTTGGTGATGTAGCGCATGGTGGCGGTGAAACGCGCCGTACCGTTGGACTTGGTCTCCACCGAGCTGGCAACCGCCGCACGCGAAGCCGCACCACCGATGTGGAAGGTCCGCATGGTCAGCTGGGTACCCGGCTCACCGATGGACTGGGCGGCGATGATGCCGACCGATTCGCCGGTGTTGACCAGCACGCCGCGACCCAGGTCACGACCGTAGCACTTGGCGCACAGGCCATAGCGCACGTCGCAGGTCAGCGGGGTGCGCACGCGCACCTCGTCGATGCCCAGCTGCTCGATCTTCTCGACCAGGTCCTCGTTCAGCAGCTCGCCGGCAGGGATGGCGGTTTCCTGCGTCTCGGGGTTGATCACGTCCACGGCGGTGACACGACCCAGCACGCGGTCGCGCAGCGGCTCGATGACTTCACCACCCTCGACCAGCGCACGCATGGCCACACCGTTGCTGGTGCCGCAGTCATGCTCGGTCACCACCAGATCCTGCGCCACGTCCACCAGACGACGGGTCAGATAACCCGAGTTGGCGGTCTTCAGCGCGGTGTCGGCCAGACCTTTACGAGCGCCGTGGGTGGAGATGAAGTACTGCAGAACGTTCAGGCCTTCGCGGAAGTTCGCCGTGATCGGCGTCTCGATGATCGAACCGTCCGGCTTGGCCATCAGGCCCCGCATGCCCGCCAGCTGACGGATCTGCGTGGCCGAACCACGGGCGCCCGAGTCGGCCATCATGTAGATGGCGTTGAACGACTCCTGCTTCTGCACCAGACCTTCGCGGTTGACGACATCCTCGGTCGCCAGCTGGTCCATCATGGCCTTGGCCACCTGGTCACCGGCCTTGGACCAGATGTCCACCACCTTGTTGTAGCGCTCGCCCTGGGTCACCAGACCCGAGGTGTACTGCTGCTCGATCTCCTTGACCTCCTTCTCGGCGGCGGCCAGGATCTGCGGCTTGGACGGCGGCACCAGCATGTCGTCGATGGCGATGGAGATGCCACCGCGCGTGGCCAGCCGGAAGCCGTTCTGCATCAGCTGGTCGGCCAGGATGACCGTGGCCCGCAGGCCGCAGCGACGGAACGAGGCGTTGATCAGGCGCGAGATCTCCTTCTTCTTCAGCGCCCGGTTCATCAGGTCGAACGGCAGGCCCTTGGGCAGGATCTCGGACAGCAGCGCACGACCGACGGTGGTTTCGAAGCGCTTGAACATCGGGCGGAACTCGTTGTCGCCGATGCGCTCGTACTCATGGAGACGCACGGTGATCTTCGTGCCCAGCTCGACCTCGCCGTTGTCATAGGCGCGCTGCACTTCCTTGATGTCGGCCAGGTACATGCCCTCGCCCTTGCCGTTGACCTTGGCACGGGTGGCGTAGTACAGACCCAGCACGATGTCCTGCGACGGCACGATCGACGGCTCGCCGTTGGACGGGAACAGCACGTTGTTGGAGGCCAGCATCAGGGCGCGGGCTTCCATCTGCGCTTCCAGCGACAGCGGGACGTGCACGGCCATCTGGTCGCCGTCGAAGTCGGCGTTGAAGGCGGCGCAGACCAGCGGGTGCAGCTGGATGGCCTTGCCCTCGATCAGCACCGGTTCGAAGGCCTGGATGCCCAGACGGTGCAGCGTCGGCGCCCGGTTCAGCATGACCGGGTGCTCGCGGATGACCTCTTCCAGGATGTCCCAGACGATGGGTTCCTGCGTGTCCACCATCTTCTTGGCCTGCTTGATGGTGGTGGCAGCCGACAT
>CAUVLK010000075.1:0-8912 GCA_963552635.1 uncultured Lautropia sp.
TGGCGACCTTGCCCGCCCAGCTGGGCTGGACGAACTGCGCCCTGAAATACCCACGTCCTCAAGCGGCTCCCGTTTCCCATGCCGGTGCCGACACCTATCTGTCGCTCCAGTGGCATCTGGAGAATACCGGTCCCCTGCCCGGCTACCCCAGCATGAAGGCAGGCGAAGACCTGCGCGTGAAGCCGGTCTGGAACGCCGGTCTGCGCGGTGAAGGCATCCGCGTGGCGGTGCTGGACGACGGACTGGAAGTGACGCACGAAGACCTTTGGCCCAACGTCGTGACCGGAAGCCGCAACTACCGTACCGAAGCGGGCATGATCGGGCTTTCCGTCACCAGCGGCGGCAAGGTGGCCGGCCTGGAGGGCTTCCCCATGCCCTGCAGCAGCGATGACACGCACGGCACCTCGGTCGCGGGCCTGATTGCCGCCCGTGACGGCAATGGCACCGGTGTCTCGGGCGTGGCACCACGCGCCCAGCTGGTGGGCTTCAACATCCTGGCCTCCAACTTCGTGGCCGACACGCTGGACGCCCTGTCGCACGATCTGGACCGGAACCACGTCTACAACAACAGCTG
Source organism: uncultured Lautropia sp. (assembly GCA_963552635.1). GTDB lineage: Bacteria > Pseudomonadota > Gammaproteobacteria > Burkholderiales > Burkholderiaceae_E > Lautropia. The sequence continues at coordinate 575 of CAUVLK010000075.1, forward strand.
GGGCGCCACGGACAACGGACACCTGGCCACGCCGGAACCCAACTGGTCGAGCTACAACGACACGCTGCGCAACGGGCTGAAGACAGGCCGCAACGGCCTGGGCGCCATCTACGTCTTTTCCGGCGGCAACGGTGCCATACAGACTGACTATTCATCACTGGACGGCGGCGTGAGCGCGATGGGCATCGTCAACGTCTGTGCCACCAACGCTATGGGCAAGCGCGCCCCCTACAGCGAGCGGGGCGCCAACCTGACGGTCTGTGCGCCATCGGCCGACGCGACGGACGACCAGCAGCCGGAAGTGACCACCACTTCGGTGCAGAACGACTATACCCACACGTTCAACGGCACCTCGGCCTCTGCCCCCATGGTCTCGGGTGTCATTGCACTGATGCTTCAGGCCAACCCGAAGCTGACCTGGCGTGACGTGCCGCTGATTCTGGCGCGCACGGCCCGCAAGGTGGACGAACAGGATGGCGGCTGGCGTGATTACCGCAGCCCGCTGGGCAACGCCCAGGGCCGGTACGACGTACTGCACTACAGCCACCACTACGGCTTCGGCGTGGCCAATGCGGACGCGGCCGTGCAGCTGGCTCGCACCTGGAAGAGCGTGGGCGGAAGTGACACGCTCAAGGCCTGTGGCCCCTACACCACGACCGTGGATGCCGCCATTCCCGAAACCGGGATCGTGACCCAGCAGGCCGCCAGTCAGACAGCAAAAAGCACGAAGAACGACACCCAGGCTCGGACCTATTTCGGCGCACTTTACCAGCTGAGCAACACGCTGGATTATCAGACGGCCCCGGCCAACGGCCTGCGATCCGCCGTCGAGATTCCGGCTGAATGCGACATCCGCCACATCGAGCATATCGACGTGAAAGTGACGGTCACCGCTGCCAATGGCCGTGAAAGCCATCCCAACACCGGCGACCTGCAGATGGCGCTGCAAAGCCCGCTGGGTACGGTCAGCACGCTGATGCTTCCCCACGCCTGCACCGATCTGAACACCGCGGCCTTCGGCGCTCCCGAGCTGCTGGTGGAGCGTTGCGGTGGCCTGAACAACTTCACCTTCGGCGTGCGCCGCCATCTGGAAGAACCGGTAGCCAGCGGCGACAACCGACGCTGGGAACTGGTGACGGCCGACCGCGTGCAAGGCGGCGAGGGACAGCTGAAGGACTGGAGCATCACCTTCTACGGCCGCTGACCTCCCGGGCAACAACCTCTCCCTGTCCCGAATCACGCTCCTGAACGCACGACATCGATCGACGATTCTTCTTCGCCACTCTTTCCGGACCTCTCGACCATGCGCAGAACGCACATTGCCCAGGCCCTGGCCCTTGGATTCTCTTCCCTGCTGCTGAGCGCATGCGGCGGCGGCGGAAGCACGGAACACGACGCCCCATCGGCAAGCCACCTGGCACAGCAGGATCCGGCCGCATCCAGCCTCGGCCTACAGGGAGAAACCGGACAGGCACAAGAGGCCACGACACTTGCCCAGACATCGCCCCTGGCCGTCCAGCCCGTCACCACGCCGGCACCGGCACCTGTCGCCACTCCGGCCCCCATCGCCGCACCGGTAGTCGTTGCTGCCCCCGTAGCCGTTGCCGCACCCGTCGTCGCACCTGAGCCTGTCGTCAGACCGGCGCCTATCGCCACTCCAGCGCCTGTCGTCACTCCGGCTCCCGTCGCCACGCCAACGCCCGTCGCCACACCAGCGCCCGTCGTCACGCCACCCCCTGCCATCAAGCCGACTCCCGTCGCTACGCCGGCGCCTGTCGTTGCGCCGACACCGGTCGCTCATCCGCCCCCCATCGTCGCCCCTTCCCCCGTGACGGCCCCGGCCCCCGCGCCCAGACCGAATCCGGTGGCCACGCCGTCACCCGTACCCCCTGCCCGCCCCGTCACCGGCGGCACCACGCCGCCCGGCAAACCTGCCACAGGTGGCGCCACGTCTCCTGCCCCCGTGACGGCGCCGGTGGCCTCGCCCAGCGCTGCCCCAGCGGCTGGTACCCCGCCCGTCGCCGCACCACGCCCCATCGCCACGCCAGCTCCCGTCGTCACGCCATCACCGATCGTCAGACCAGCACCTGTCGCCACGCCGGCACCCGTGAAGCCGGTCAACAGTGGCAACAACGGCGGAGGCAACCAGAACGCACGCCCCTCGCCGCCTGAACTGGTCAGCTGGTCAGGATGCTCGCTGAAATACTATCGACCGCAAGGACAGCCCGAGATCAGGACCGGGGCCGATCCGCTCAAGCCCCAGCAGTGGCACCTGAAGAACCTGGGCAGCATCGAAGGCAAGCGCTACACGCGCATCAAGGCCGGCGAGGACCTGAATGTGGAAGGCGCCTGGAACAGCGGTCTCAATGGCGATGGCATCCGCGTGGCCGTGGTCGATGACGGCCTGGACATGACGCACCCGGATCTGCGGCCGAACATCGTCGCAGGCAGCCACAACTACCGTCGCCAGTCGCTGGGCGAGAACCGCTACAGCAGCAGCAGCCGGATCGCCGGCCACAAGGACTGGCCGGTTCCCTGCTCGGAAGACGATTCGCACGGGACCTCCGTGGCAGGCATCATCGCGGCACGGGACTACAACGGCATTGGCGGCACGGGCATTGCACCGCGCGCCAGCCTGGTGGGCTACAACCTGCTGGCCTTCGGGGACGAGCGCAACATTCTGGATGCCCTGTCGCGCGACATCGACAGGAACCACATTTTCAACAACAGCTGGGGACCGGAAGACGACGGTCAGCTCAACAAGCCCGCCAGCGGCTGGACGGCATTCAACGACACCCTGGCCAAAGGACTGAGCAAGGGCCGCAACGGGCTGGGTGTCCTGTATGTCTTCTCGGGTGGCAATGGTGGCTGGGAAGGCGACTATTCCTCGGCCGACAGCACCGCCAGTTCGCGGGGCGCCATCACCGTCTGCGCCACCGATGCTGCCGGTGAGCGCGCGCCCTACAGTGAACGCGGTTCCAACCTGACGGTCTGCGCACCGTCCGGTCGCAGCACGACGCCGGCCTCGGCCCCCGAGATCACCACCACCTCCGTGAAGGACAAGTACACGGACGACTTTGGTGGTACCTCGGCCTCAGCGCCGATGGTGTCGGGCGTGGCGGCCCTGATGCTGCAGGCCAATCCCCGGCTCACCTGGCGTGACGTGCCGCTGATCCTGGCCCGCACCGCCCGGCAGGTGGATGCCCGCAACGGCGGCTGGAGCGAGCTGCGCAGCCCGCTGACAGGCGTCGCCGGCCACGACGTGCTGCGCTACAGCCACCACTACGGCTTCGGCGTGGTGGACGCCGAGGCTGCCACCCGGCTGGCCCGCAGCTGGCAGAGCGTGGGTGGCAGCGCCGAGCAGCGCAAATGCGGCCCCATCCAGCTGAGAGTGGGCAAGCGCATTCCCGAAGCGGAAATCGTCGCACAGCAGCAGGCCGGCAGCACGCCACGGGCCATGGCCGAGGGCTCGGCCGAGCAGAAGTACTTCGACGCGCTGACGGCACTGGCCGACCGTCTGGACTACAACAAGGCCCCTACCGGGGGCGTGTCCGCGGCGATCACCGTACCGACCAGCTGCAACCTGCAGCACATCGAGCACATCGACGTGAACCTGACGGTGACCGGCGACGATGGTCGGAGTGAGCATCCCAATGCAGGCGACCTGCAGATCGCGCTGAGCAGTCCGCTGGGCAAGGTCAGCACCCTGCTTCCTCCCCACCCCTGCACCGTGAAAGGAGAGGACGGTGAGCTGAAGATCGTGGCCTGTCAGGGGCTGCAGGACTTCACCTTCGGCGTGCGCCGGCACCTGGAGGAGCCGGTAGCCGCCGGTACCAACCGCAACTGGACCCTGTCGGTGACCGACCGCGTGCAGGGCGGCACCGGACAGCTGAAGGACTGGAGCATCACCTTCTACGGGCGATAGGCTGCAAAAGCACCGTGCCGACGGTCACGTCCAGCTGGACACCGTAAAAAAAACCGTCGGCACGCCCGGACAGGGCTGAACAAAGCGGCATAATAGCGAGTGGCGGGGAACGCCGCTGCTGGGATCCGATGGGAGACTGCAGGCGCGGGCCCTGCAAAAAAGGGTCGGCTGGATCCGTATGACACTGGACGTCCGTATGAATCTGCCCGCCGTCCGGTGTTCGGAGGAGACGGATCCAAGCCGAGAAACCGCTGAAGAACCGACTGCGACGTGAGCAATCAAATCCTTCGATTAATCATATAGTTATTGATTCAATCTAGAAATGATCTCACATTTCGGGGGCGCTCCGCAAGGTTGCGCTTTCGAGACAGTGCAAAAAACCAACATTCGCTGCCGCCCGTCGGCTGCCCTGCTCCAGACATCTCTTCCTGTCGCACACCATGACTTTCCCTGCCGCTTCCCAGTCCGCACAGCCGGCCTCCGTCCTGCCCCAGCCCACCGTGGTACGAAGGGAAGACTACCGGGAACCCGACTGGCTGGCGGAGGGGCTGGTACTGCACTTCGCCCTGGACGCCCAGGACACGGTGGTGACGGCGGCGTGCCGCTATCGTCGCCGCCCGGGCGCAGCGGCCGATGTCCCGCTGCGGCTGGACGGCGAAGCGCTGGAAACCCTGGGCGTGGCCATTGACGACCAGGTGCTGCCGCAGGAGTCCTGGGAGCAGGACAACGGCCAGCTGGTGCTGCGCAACCTGCCCGAGCACTTCACGCTGCACACCCAGGTGCGCGTCCATCCTTCGGCCAATCTGGAGCTTTCCGGCCTGTACGCCACCGGCAGCACCCTGCTCACCCAGTGCGAGGCACAGGGCTTCCGGCGCATCACCTGGTTCCAGGACCGGCCGGACGTGATGACCACCTACCGGGTGATCCTGCAGGCGCGCCGCGCCCAGTACCCGGTGCTGCTGTCCAACGGCAATCTGCTGGCGGCCGATGCACCGGCAGCCGCCGAGGCGCGGGCCACCCTGTCGGTGCTGCCGCTGCCGGCCACCGACGGCGACTGGCATGAGGCCGTCTGGGAAGACCCGTTCCCGAAACCGTGCTATCTATTCGCGCTGGTGGCAGGCAATCTGGCCGTGAACGAGACCCGCCACCGGCTGGCCTCGGGACGCGAGGTGCTGCTGCAGGTCTGGACCGAACCCGAACAGATCCACCGTACCGACTTTGCGCTGCGCAGCCTGGAAAAGGCCATTGCCTGGGATGAACTCCGCTTCGGACTGGAGCTGGACCTGGATCGCTTCATGATCGTGGCCGCGCCCGACTTCAACATGGGGGCAATGGAGAACAAGGGTCTGAACATCTTCAACGCCAAGTACGTGTTCGCCGACCCCTTCGTGGCCACCGACACCGATTTCGAATGGATCGAATCGATCATCGGGCATGAGTACTTCCACAACTGGACCGGCAACCGTGTCACCTGCCGCGACTGGTTCCAGCTGACACTGAAGGAAGGGCTGACGGTGTTCCGCGACCAGGAGTTCACCGCCGACCAGATGGCTGCCGGCGTGGATGCCCAGGCCGCTGGCAGCGTGCGGGCCGTGCAGCGCATGGGCAACGTGCGGGTGCTGCGTCAGGTGCAGTTCGCCGAAGATGCCGGCCCGATGCGCCACCCCATCCGCCCGGACAGCTACCAGGCCATCGACAACTTCTACACCGCCACCGTCTACGAGAAAGGCGCGGAAGTCATCCGCATGCTGCAGACGCTGCTGGGCGTGGACGGCTTCCGGCGCGGCATGGATCTGTATTTCGAGCGCCACGACGGCCAGGCCGTGACCTGCGAGGCCTTCGTGGCCGCCATGGCCGATGCCAACGGGCGCGACCTGGGGCAGTTCCTGCGCTGGTACGCCACCGCCGGCACGCCTCGGCTGCAGGTGCGAAGCCAGTACGATGCCGCAAACAAGCGGCTGGTGCTGTCGCTGACACAGCTGCTGCCGGACGCCGAGGCCCATGCGATGCCGGCTGGCGAGCGCGCGCTGCACATCCCGGTGGACGTGGCACTGCTTGCCCGCGACAGCGGCCAGGTGCAGCAGCGCCGTCTGCTGGAGCTGACAGCCCCGCAGCAGGACTTCGTCTTCGAGGGCGTGGAAAGCAGCGATGCCCGGGGACCGATGCTGTCGCTGCTGCGGGACTTCTCCGCGCCGGTGGTGGTGGATCACCCCTACAGTGACGAGGACCTGGCCTTCCTGCTGCGCCACGACGACAACCTGTTCAATCGCTGGGAAGCCGGCCAGCAGCTGGCCGAGCGCGCCCTGCTGCAGGCCATCCGCCAGGGCGATGCCCAGGCGACACTGAAGGCGCTGAGCGGCGCACTGGCCGCCACCCTGCCGGATGCAAGGCTGGATGACGGGCTGCGCCAGCAGTTCCTGATGCTGCCCGAAGAAAAGCGGCTGGCCGAACAGCTGGAGCCGCTGGATCCGTCCCTGCTGCGTACCCGACGTCTGACAGCACTGCGCACCCTGGTGCAGCCGCTGGTGCCCTACCTGCAGGACGTGGTGGCCCGCCAGCACTGGCGTGCCGACTATTCGCTGGCCGTCCCCGAAGTGGGGCAGCGCGCGCTGGCCAACACGGCCCTGCAACTGCTCACCCTGGTGGGTGCAGACGGCGCGGCACAGCAGGCGCGTGCGCAGTTCGAGGGCGCCAACAACCTCACCGACCGGCTGGGTGCGCTGCAGGCCCTGGTGCAGTGCGATCCGGATGATGCCGACTGGGCGCTGGCGCGCTTCGAGGACATCTACCGGAACGAGACCCACGTGCTGGACAAGTGGTTTGCCGTGCAGGCCCGCATGCACGGCACGCACCAGCCCACGCTGGCACGGGTGCGCCAGCTGATGCAGCACCCGGGATGGAACAGCCAGAACCCCAACAAGGTGCGCGCCCTGCTCTACACCTTCTTTGCCGACAACCTGGCCGAGTTCCACCGCCCCGATGGCGAAGGCTACGCACTGTGGCGTGACGAGGTGCTGCGGCTGGACCGCAGCAACCCGCAGCTGGCCGCCCGGATGGCGCGCACGCTCGACCGCCACCAGCGCTTCGTGCCGGTGCTGGCACAGCAGATGCACACCGTGCTGGAACACGTGGCCCACGAGGCCCAGTCGCCCGACGTGCGTGAAGTGATTGCCAAGGAGTTGGGTGCCCTCTGAACCCGTCCTCACAGCCAGCGCACCCCGTTTCGTGGTGCGCTGCCTGAGGACATTGTTCAGAGAAGCCCCTGGGGCGCCCTGAAAAGCCCTGCCGATTTCACGTTCCGGAGTCCGTCCATCATGAAGAAACACATCAGCCTCACCCAGTACCTGGTGGAGGTGCAGCGCCAGAAGGGATTGATTCCCGGCGAGCTGCGCCTGCTGCTGGAAGTGGTGGCCCGCGCCTGCAAGCGCATCAGCCAGGCCGTCGGCAAGGGAGCCCTGAACAACAATCTGGGTGACGTGGGCACCCAGAACGTGCAGGGGGAAACCCAGAAGAAGCTGGACGTGATCGCCAACGACACACTGCTGGAAGCCAATCTGTGGGGTGGGCAGCTGGCCGCCATCGCCTCTGAGGAGATGGACAAGCCCTACACCATTCCGGACCGCTATCCGAAGGGCGAATTCCTGCTGCTGTTCGACCCGCTGGATGGTTCCTCCAACATCGACATCAACTCGATGGTGGGCACGATCTTCTCGGTGCTGCGGGCGCCCGAAGGCGTGGAGCATGTCACCGAGAAGGACTTCCTGCAGCCCGGCGCGCAACAGGTTGCGGCCGGCTATGCCATCTATGGTCCCTCGACCATGCTGGTGCTGACCGTGGGTGACGGCGTGGCCGCCTTCACGCTGGACCGCGAGATCGGCGCCTGGTACCTGACCGAGCGGAACTACCGCATCACGCCGGACACGAAGGAATACGCCATCAACGCCTCCAACAGCCGACACTGGTATCCGCCGGTCAAGCGCTACATCGACGAGCTGCTGGCCGGCAGGACCGGCCCGCGCGGCAAGGACTACAACACACGCTGGATTGCCGCCCTGGTGGCCGAGATCCACCGCATCCTGAACCGGGGCGGTGTCTTCATGTACCCGGCCGACCAGCGCAACCCCAGCAAGCCCGGTCACCTGCGCCTGCTGTACGAGGCCAATCCCATGGCCATGCTGATCGAGCAGGCCGGCGGTGCGGCCACCGACGGTCGCCAGCGCATCCTGGACATCCAGCCCACCGGACTGCACCAGCGCGTTCCGCTGTTCATTGGCGCCCGCGAGGAAGTGGAACGGGTCACCTCCTACCACCTGCAGGCTGACCAGGCATGAACTTCACGGTCCTGCTGGCCCGTCTCGCCGCCCAGATCCTGCTGGGCATCGCCGTCTTCCTGTGGGGGGCCATCGCCGTACT
>CAUVLK010000076.1:0-8860 GCA_963552635.1 uncultured Lautropia sp.
TGAAGACTGAGGCGAAGGGGTGAGCCATGCTGAACAGGGAGCAGGTCCAGGAGATTCTGAGCAAGGCGCTCGTCGAGCTGTTTGAAATCGATCCGTCGAAAATCACCCCGACGGCCAACCTCTATGAGGACCTTGAAATCGACAGCATCGATGCCATCGATCTGATCGACCATATCAAGCGCAAGACGGGCCATCGCCTGGTGGCCGATGATTTCCGCTCGGTCCGCACCGTGGGTGACGTGGTCGAAGCCGTCATGAAGAAGATGGAAGAGAACGGCGGGTGAGACTGTCGTGGCAGGTGCTTGTCGCCGTCCTCAGCCTGGCCTATCCGCTGGCGTGGTACTGGGGGCGTGAGGCTGGCCTGTTCAGCTGGCTGGCCGGCGGCATGGCCGTGCTCTGGGGGGTAAGGGCCCTCCTGCAGCGAACGCGCGGGCAGCGTGTGCTTTCCTGGGTGCTGGCCGCCTTCTTCGTGCTGGTGCTGCTCTTCGAGCGCCAGCATGCCATGTACTGGTACCCGGTGCTGGTCAACGTCCTGATGCTGGCGCTTTTCGGGGGCAGTCTGCTGACGGGGCAGAGCATTGTCGAACGGCTTGCCCGGATGAAGCACCCGGATCTTCCGCCCCGTGGTGTACGCTACACGCGACGGGTCACGCAGGTCTGGTGCTGCTTCTTCCTCTTCAACATCGCGGTCATCCTCGCGTTGATCGCCAGCAGCTCCTGGCGTGCGTGGGCGCTGTACACGGGAGTCATCGCCTACGGCCTCATGGCGCTCCTCTTTTCCATCGAATGGCTGTATCGACGCCGGGTCATGCGCCTCGATGCTCAATCATGATGCGCGACGCCGTCATCATGGTGCCTGCATTCGGCTTTCCGATTCCTGAATCCTGACAGCGAGGGTCTTTCGCGAACATGTGGTGCCCGTTGCAGAGACTGCTGCTTGATCCCCAGATGCAGCCTGCCCGCGTGGGGGTGGAGCCCGAGTGGACGCGCGCCGATTTTGTTGCGCAGGCACTGCGTGTGGCCGCACGTCTGCGCGAAACCCGGCCTCGGGCCGTTGCACTGCATTTTTCCGATGCAGCGCGCATGGCGTGCGCCTTCCTGGCGTGTGCGCATGAAGGGGTTGCCATGGTCCTGCCGCCCAACCTGGCAGCAGACAACCTGGCCTGGGCTTGTGAACAGGCCGATGTCTGGATGACCGATGGCCACACGCCGGATCTGGCCCGGGAGGTAACGAACGCAGAGCAGGCTGCGGGTGCCGAGGCTCAGGCGGGAAGGGGCAATATCGAGGTCTGGACGCTCACCGACGAGGCGATCCTTGCGGAGGCCCTCCATGGCAACCTGTCTGCCCAGACAGCCCAGACAGCCCAGACTGCAGAGAAGCGCGCACCGTACTCTGCCGTCAATGCCGATGGCCCGGAGAGTGCCGGGCAGGTCCCTGCGCATCTCCTGAATCTGGACACGGAAGTCTGGCTCAAGACATCCGGTTCCACCGGGCAGCCGCAGATCATCGGCAAGACGGTGGCCCAGTTTCAGGCCGAGGCAGAGGCGCTGGCCCAGTGCTGGAGCCTGGCCGATGAGGCGCCCGTGGATGCCGTCGTGGGAAGCGTGTCGCAGCAGCACCTGTACGGTCTGAGCTTCCGTGTCGTCCTGTCGCTGTGCGCGGGCTGGCCCATCCATCGGATGCAGTGTGTCTACCCGGAAAGCCTGCTGGCCGCGGCGCTCCCGATGCGCCGAAGCGTCTGGATCTCCAGCCCGATGCTGCTCGACGCGCTGGGTGAGGACCGGGTGGGTCCGCGCCTGCGCGGCAGCGTGAGCCGACTGGTGTCGTCCGCGGGCAGCCTTTCGGCAGCCACCAGTGAGCGTCTGCACCGGCAGCTGGGCATCGTGCCTGACGAGATCTACGGCAGCACCGAAACCGGGGTCATCGCCCATCGTCAGGGCAGCGGCCCCTGGCAGCCCCTGCCTTCGGTGCAGCATGGTACCGACGCCGAAGGGGCCCTGTGGGTCGATTCGCCCTGGTCGGGCGGGCGTCGTCAGCTGGCAGACCTGGTCTCTTCGCAGGGAACGGGTTTCGTGCTCGAAGGGCGTCGTGACCGCATCATCAAGCTGGCGGACAAGCGTGTTTCCTTGGCGCACGTGGAGGCGAGGCTGAAGGAGCATTCCTGGGTCGCGGACGGGGCCTGCGGGCTGGGCCCCGTCCACAAGCGCCTGGCCGTGGCCCTGGTCCTGTCTCCTGAAGGGGCCACCGCGTGGCGTGAGCAGGGGCGTGCCAGTGTCCTGAACGCACTGCGTGATCATCTGCGCGGCAGCCTGGATGCGGTGGCATTGCCGCGCAGCTGGCGCGTCGTGGATCGCCTGCCTCGTGATGTGCAGGGCAAGCTCCCGCTGGCGGCCTGGCAGCGCCTGTTCGAGGCCCGTCCGCTGGCGCCCGAGTGGGAGCGCCTGGAGGACGGCGCAGGGGATCGGCAAGCACGGTTTTCCGGGCAGGTTCCCTGGGATCTCGTTTACTTCGCGGGGCACTTCGCCGAGTTTCCGCTGGTGCCCGGCGTGGTGGAGCTGGATTGGGCCATGACACAGGCCAGGACGGCCTTCACGCTGCCACCGCACCTGATTCGCACCGAGGCCCTCAAGTTCCGGCAGTTCGTGCGGCCCGGCGACACCCTGGAACTGACGCTGGACTGGCAGCCTGACAAGGGGCGACTCGTGTTCGAACTGAAGGGGCCGGAGGGCATCTGCGCTTCCGGGCGGCTGGTGCTGGCAGCCCATCGTGAATCATGAAAGTTGCAGCGCTGATACCCCATTACGATCATGCTGGGACACTGCCGACGGTGGTGTCGGCCATGCGTGCGCAGGGCCTTCCGGTCCTGATCGTCGATGATGCCTCCCCCGAACGCTGCCGCCCGGTGCTGGACGAGCTGGCCAGGCAGGACGAGGTCCTGGTGCGTCACCTGCCCGTGAACCAGGGCAAGGGAGGCGCCGTGAAGGTGGGAATGGCCTGGGCGCATGACCTGGGTTACGACCACGTGCTGCAGGTCGATGCCGATGCCCAGCACGCGCTGGGTGACGCCGCCCGCCTGCTGGAGGTGGCCCGTGCGCAGCCCGAGGTGGCGGTCTGTGCCGAACCGGTCTACGGCGACGATGCACCGCGTGCACGCCTGTATGGGCGAAAGCTCACCAATTTCTGGGCGGCGATCAACTCGGGTTCACGTCAGATCCGTGACGGCATGTGCGGTTTCCGCATCTACCCGCTGGGTCCGGTCCTGAGGCTTCTGAAAGCGCACCGGACGGGCGATCGCATGGATTTCGATATCGAGGTGCTGGTTCTTCTGGTGTGGGCGGGTGTTCCTCTGGCATGGGTCCGTACCCCGGTGAAATACGAGCCGGGAGGCGTTTCGCATTTCCAGCCGTGGCGTGACAACCTGCTCATCAGCCTGATGCACGCCCGGCTGTTCTTCCGGATGCTGGGCCGCAGGGCATCGAAATGGCTGCGGGGGTCCCGATGAGCGCGGATCCTGCCGGACACTGGTCACGACAGCAGGAGCGGGGTGTTCCCGGACTTCTCTCGCTGTCGGTCTGGCTGTGCAGGCATTGTCCCCAGTGGCTGCTGCGCCCGATCGTCGCCGGGGTGGTGGGGTATTTCTTTCTGACCGCACCCGGGCCGAGGCGCTGTATCCGTGCCTACCACACTCGTTTGCGCACTACCTATCCCGACGTGGTGCTGCCGTCATGGGCACCGGTCTGGCGACAGTTCCTGGCCTTCGGGCAGGCCATCGTCGACCGCTTTGCGGTCTGGCAGGGGCGCATCAGCTACCCGGACCTGGTGGTGGAGGATCCGGACGGGCTCTACCCGGATATCCAGCGAAGTGCCCAGGGAGGCGCTGCTGGGCAGCTGCTGGTGTGCTCGCACCTGGGCAATGTCGAGATCTGTCGTGCGCTGGTGTCGCACAACAAGGGCTTCGCGCTGAACGTGCTTGTGCACAGCAAGCATGCCGAGAGTTTCAACCGGGCCCTGCGGCAGGCAGGCGCCAGCGAGATCCGCGTCATCCAGGTCGTGGAGCTTGATCTGCCCCTGATGATGCAGCTCAAGGAGCGCATCGAGGCCGGTGAGTGGCTGGCCATCGCGGCAGACCGCACCCCCGTGCGGGGCGAGAAGACGGTGAAAGTCGATTTTCTGGGAAAGCCCGCCCTGATGCCTCAAGGCCCCTGGCTGCTGGCCGGGCTCCTGGGGGCGCCGGTGAATCTGGTGTTCTGCAATCGCCATGGCGAGCGCTATCGGTTGCGTCTGGAAAGGTTTTCCGAAGCGCCCCGCTGGTCTCGCGCCGAGCGCTCCGCCATGGTGGCATCGCTGGCACAGCGCTTTGCCAATCGGCTGGCTGAGGAATGCCGTCAGGTCCCTTTGCAGTGGTTCAACTTCTACGATTTTTGGGCACAGGGTGATGATCAAGGAAATGCGTGATCTTTCGTGGGCAAAGCATCCGGGTGGCCTGGAGAACGGGCCTCGGGGTGTCTGGAAAGGCATCCGGACGGGACTGAAGCAGGTGAGTCGCTTCCTGCTGGTGGCGGCGCTGCTGTTCGTTGCACCGTCAGCCATGGCTTTCGATGTCGGTGACCTGCAGAAGCTGCTGAAGAAGGAAGAGCAGGTGCAGGGGCAGTTCAGCCAGGCGCGATATCTTCGCGGGCTGCCTGATCCCCTGCGCAGCAGCGGCGATTTCAATATCGTGCCCGGCCAGTCGCTGTTGTGGCATGTGCGCACCCCCTTTGAATACAAGGTGCGCATGGATGCGGAGGGACTGGAACACTGGGCCGATGGCCGCTGGCAGCGCGACAGGCAGACCGGTACGGGCGACCGGGCGCAGCTCGCGTTCTTCCGGGACATCATTGGCGGGCGCTTCGAGAGCCTGAGCCAGCATTTCTCGATGCAGCTGAGCGGTGACGAAAAGCGCTGGCAGTTGCATCTGACCCCCTCCAGTGTCCTGATGAAACAGATTTTTGCGGCCATCGACATCACGGGTGATGCCTACGTGCGCACCGTGAAGATCGCCGAGGCTCAGGGGGATCGCATGGAGCTTGAGTTCTCGGCGTTGAGCCATGGCCAATAGGGGCTGGCTGCGCTGCGGGCAGTGGTTGCTGGCCGTTCTGGTACTGGCGGCTGCGGCACTGCTGCTTCAGGCCTCACGCACCGGGGCTCTGGTCGAGACCGGCATGCAGAGCCTGGTGCCGGCCTCTCACGCCGTGGATGAGGCTGAGCTGCGAGCGGAAGCGCAGGGGGAGCGTCTGCTCAACCAGCAGATGGTGCTGCTGGTGGGGGCGCCCGATGCTCGGCAGGCTGCCGCGGCCGCTGAGGAACTTGCTCAGCGTTGGCGTGCCAGTGGCCTGTTTGCCGAGGTGCGAGAGAAACTCCTGCCGGACCTGTCGGTGCTGCAGAAACAGCTGGCGCCATTGCAGCTGGCCTTGATGCCGACCGAGGTGCTGGATCAGTTGCGCACGGACCCGGCCACGTATTTTCTTCAGCGCGCCCAGGATCTGGGCAACCCGTTCGGCCGACCCTCCCTGTTTCCGGTGGCGGATGACTGGCTGGGGCTGGGGCGTTTCCTGCTGGGGCGGATGCCCGGTGACAACCGGCTTCGCTGGGATGCGTCGGCCGGAACCCTGCAAAGCGAGGATGCCGGGCTGACCTGGGTCTGGGTGCTGGCCAGGCTCAATGGGGAAGGCGGCATTGCCGGCGCACCGGTAAGTCTGTTGCCGTTGCTGGACGAAACCCGGGCAGCTGCGGATGGTCTGGGCGTGAAGGTCCTGACGGCAGGGGGCGCAATATTTGCCGCCGAGGGCAGGGCCCGGGGCGAATTCGAATCACGCTGGATGAGTGGCGTGGGTATTGCGCTCACGCTGACGCTGCTGCTGGTCATCGTGCGCAGCCTGCGGGTGCTTTTCATCCTTCTCCCGCTGGGCGTCGGCTTCCTGTTCGGGCTTGCAGGCTGTGTGCTGGCATTCGGTCAGGTGCATGTGCTCACGCTGGTCGTGGGCAGCAGCCTGATCGGGGTGATGGTGGATCTGCCCATGCATTGGCTGGCCCCCGCATTGCTGCAGACAGGATGGCGTCCCTGGCCGACCATGCGACGGGTGCTCCCGTCCTTCGGAGTCAGCATCGCCATCACGGTGGCGGGGTATCTGGCCCTAGGGGTGGCGCCTTTGCCCGTCCTGCAGGAAACGGCGCTGTTCTCCACGCTGGCGCTGTGTGGCGCGAGTGCCGCCAGTGCGCTGTGGCTGCCGGCCTCCTTCGAGGGCTGGAAGCCGGTTCCGCGTCCCGGCGTGGCTCGGGCCATGGCAGCCCTGCAACGGGCCATGGCAGCCCTGCAACGGGCCATGGCTGCTCTGCGGAGCAAGTTGTGGTTCTGGGTGGTGGCGTTGCTCGTGGTGGTTTCCGGCTGCTGGCGTGCAGACTGGCGGGATGACATCCGTCAGTGGGTCAGCACCTCACCGACGACGCTCGAACAGATGCAGGCGGTCGGCCGGTTGGGGGGAAGCATGGCTTCCGGGCGCTATCTGCTGGTGCAGGCGCCTGATGACGACACTCTCCTCATGCGGGATGCCGAACTGGCCAGGCATCTGTCGGCGCTCCAGTCGAAGGGCGATATCCAGGGCTTTCTGGCGCTCAGTCAATGGGTTCAGCCCGTGGGGCGCCAGCAGGAGATTCGCACGCTGCTGAATGATCTGGCCGCAAACGCAACGGCCTGGCAGCCGATGCGGGCACTGGGCGTGCCCGATGCGCGGATGCGACAGGCCATCGACAGCCTGGTGGCCCTGCCACCGGTGGGGCTGGCGCAAAGTCTGCAGAACGACCTGGCCATTCCCTGGCAACCCCTGTACCTCGGGGCAGGGGCCGACGGTCAGGTTGCGGCCTTGCTCCAGATTCGTGGCGTGCACGACATGGAGGCGCTTCAGACCGTGCTGAAGGGGCTGTCGTGGGCGCGCCTCATTGATCGGCCGGCACGCCTCAATGCGCTTTTCCAGGATACCCGGGGCTCCGTCATCTGGCTTAAACTCCTGTCGTGGCTGGGGGCTGCCGTACTGCTGTCGGTGCTGTTCGGCTGGCGGCGGGCCGTGCTTGTCCTGGCGGTGCCCACAGCGGCGGTGCTGGCGACGGTGGCCACGCTGGGCTGGGTGGGGCTGCCTGTTTCCCTGTTTGCAGTGTTCGGGCTTCTGCTGGCCTCCGCGATCGGCATCGACTATGCGGTCTATGCCCAAGGCGCGCGGCAGGGCGAGGGGCCCGAGCGATTCGCCGGCATTCTGCTGGCGGCGCTCACCTCCATGATTTCCTTTGCCCTGCTGGGCCTGAGTCATACACCGGCCGTGTCCGGTTTTGGCATTTGCGTCACGGTGGGCATCGCATTCAATCTGGTGTTTTCCACGTGGCTGCCAGGTACGGCCAATGATGCCTCCGGTCTTCCGAAGGTCTGACGCATGGCCGGTGCACCACACCATCTTCAAGAAGGAACAACATGAACGACGTTGCGGATTTCGATGTGGCCATTATTGGTGCGGGGCCTTCAGGGTCCGTATCGGCGGCCTTGTTGCATCAGCAGGGTTTCCGGGTCTGCGTGATCGAGCGCACGCATTTCCCCCGTTTCGTCATTGGGGAAAGCCTGCTGCCCTACAGCATGGACATTCTGGAAGAGGCCGATCTGGTGCGTGTCGTTCAGGCACAGCAGGGATTCCAGTACAAGAACGGTGCGGCCTTCACGTGGGGTGAGCGCTACACCTGGTTCGACTTCACCGACAAGTTCAGCAAGGGCCCCGGCACCACCTTCCAGGTGCAGCGTGCCGTGTTCGACAAGATCCTGATCGACGAGGTCGAGCGTCGTGGCGTGACTGTCCGCTACGGACAGAACGTGACCGGCTACGAGGAGGTCGAGGGCGCATCAGGAGAGCACCTTGCCCGCCTCAGGATCGAGGCGCCCGAAGGGGCATACACCCTGCAGGCCCGCTTCGTGCTGGACGCCAGCGGTTACGGCCGTGTGCTGCCCCGTCTGCTGGGACTGGAGAGGCCCTCCGTGCTGTCGCCGCGCAAGGCCATCTTCACGCATATCGATGACCGCATCGTGGGCGACGACTTTGACCGCAACAAGATCCTGATCAGCACCCACCCGGCCGAGCGCGGTGTTTGGAGCTGGCTGATTCCGTTCGGTAACGGCCGTTCCTCCATCGGCTTCATCGGAGAGCCGGAATGGATCAACCAGCGTGCTGCCGGCCTGAAGGCCGCGGATGAAGGTGCCCTCAATGAAGCGCTGCTTCGGGGCGTGGTTGCCGAGATTCCCCGGCTGTCGCGCATTCTCCGGAATGCTGTCTGGGACAATGGCGTTCCGTTCAGCTCGATCTCGAATTACTCGGCCAATGTCACGACGCTGGTGGGACGCAACTTTGCACTGCTGGGCAATGCGGCGGAGTTCCTCGATCCCGTGTTCTCCTCGGGCGTCACGGTGGCACTGCAATCGGCGCGTCTGGCCAGCCGTGTGCTGGGACGGCAGCTGCGTGGCGAGTCCGTGGAATGGGAGCGGGACTTTGTCGCCCCCCTGAAGGTTGGAGTGGAAGCCTTCCGCACCTATGTGATGGGGTGGTACGACGGCAGCTTCCAGGATGTCGTGTATTGCCGCCCCGAACAGGTCAATCCGGAGATCCGGGCGATGATCAGTTCGGTGCTGGCCGGCTATGCCTGGGATGAGGCCAATCCTTTCGTTTCGCGTTCGGCCCAGCGGCTGAAGGCCTTGGCAGAGATCTGTGGCCCGGCCAGTCGTGAATGAACAGGGGCTTTGGAACCCGTGCTCTCGTGCGGTGCGCCTGGTGATGAACGAGGTCACTTGGG